>NZ_JAALCR010000029.1 GCF_011065895.1 Paludisphaera rhizosphaerae
GTTCCATCAACGTGAAACCGGGGCGGGCCGAGCGTCGGAGAGAGAGTTCCGAGGAAGGTTTCATGGCTCAGCCTCCCGATCCGGCGGCGGCCGTGACGGTATGGTTGGAGATGTCGTCCTGACCGCTGTCCCAGAGTTGGAGCGACAGCGGATTCTGCGACATGTCGAACCGCTCCTTCGGGATGATCAAACTCGAGTTCATGGTCTCGCTGGGCAGAAACTGCGCGGCGGTGTTTTCGATCGATATCAACGCCTGGGCCGTGGATTCCGGGTCTGAGTAGCTCGACGGGTTGACGGTGACCACACCCGGAGTGCCGTCAGGACCTCCGGAGAGGATCAGCGGCTTGGTGAAGAACGCTCGGCGATATCCGAAACTGGCGGAGTTGGCGCGGTCCCAGTATTTCGAGACGGTGGGGTCGGGGACGTAATACTCCATCGGCTCGGTTAGCCGATGGAAGAACCACTCGAAGGCCGCAACGCCGCCGCTGCTGTACGTCGGCGCTCCCTTCGCACCGATCGATCCCGCCAGAAGCGGCGGGTATCCCTGATTCTGCGTCGAGAGCCAGAATGCGGGAGCCGTGAGGCTCTGATTGGGGTCCAGAGGGTTCTGCTCGCGGGTCTCGAAGGTCGAATCAAAAGGCCGGAGGAAGACGAGCGGGGCGGATGTGTTGGTGAGGTCGGGGCCGATCCGCTGGCCGCGCTGGGTGTCGGAGTGATAGAGGGTCGGCCAGCGGTAGAACTGAAGCGGCTTGCCCCAGGCGTCGACGAACTCAGGGAGGCCGTCGCCGTCGGTGTCCTTGACCTCGCGGTCGCTGAAGTCGTCGGCGTTGAAGATCGATCCCAGCAGCCCCTGCCCCTCGACGAGCAGAGCATAGAGCATCTCGGAACGGGCGGTGTCGTGTGTATGACTGCCGAGCCGAACGAGGACGTCGGCGGAGTTGGTCGAGTCCACCCCCTCGCTCCACTCGTCGATCAGGCCGTTGCCGTTGTTGTCGACCATGTCATAGCCGGTCGGCAGGTAGCCGAGATTCTTGTACAGCCCGGCCGCAACCGAATAAGACGCGCCATAGATGCCCCGGCCGGCGTGGCCCAACTCCGGCGCCGAGGAGAAAAACATCACGGCCCCCGTCACCGTGTTGGTGTAGTAGTGGCTGTCTCCATAGCCGGTGCGCCAGCCGGCCAGGTTTTCGTTGTCACGCGGCCCCAGAACCATGTGACCCAGGGGGAGGATGTAGTTGGCGTGAACTGTCGCGAGCGGCCCCGACAGGCCGGCGGCCGCCTCCGTCGGCGTCCCCAGGATGTAATGCGCGGCGAAGTTGAACGGGTAATCCGTGGCGTTCGGCGTCGACGAGAGCCCCGCCTGGACGAAGAAAACGTCGGGCATCTCGCTTTTGAGATAGTCCGCGAGAGCGAACGCCTGGGACCGCGCCAGCGTCTTGCACAGCGGGTCAGGTTGACCGTTCGCCTGGTTGACGGCCGGCGGGGCCATCAGCGGGTAGCCGTCGACGTCGCTCCCGCCCGGATAGTAACCTCCGAGATAGGCGTGGGTGTAGTTGGGGAGCGGCTTCATCTGCATGAGCGCGTCGAGACGGTCGTTGAGCCCCCCCTCAAGCTTGAGGATGAGCGCCTGGGTGGCCCGCATCTCCGCCTGACGGACCGCATCGGCCTGAGCGACCAGGATGAGCGAAATCAGAATCCCGATGATCGTCATCACGACCAGCAGCTCGATGAGCGTGAACCCGCGTCGACGCGCCGCGAGACGTCCTACGTCGGGAGTCGGGATGGGAGGGGTGGGGGTCATATTCGCATCCGTCTCTTCGAGCGTCGCAACGGGCCCGGGACGATCCCGGGCCGCCTGAGGAGCCCTGGCGCGGTCACGGTCAGTCGAGTCGGCCGCCGCGGAAGTTGGTCAGATTGTCCTGTTCCCGCTGGCGGACCCTGGCGTCCGTCGAGTTGGTCGTCGTCGAGCTATAGGGGAGAACGCCGGCCGCCGCGTTGGGGTTGAACTGACCCCCAGGCCCGTAGAGTCCGTCCACCCCCGAGGAGATGAGCTGATACGTCTGTGGGTTGACGAAGTTGACGACGGCCGCCGTCGTGGTCGTGCTGCAATAGGGATTCGGAGCCGGAGAGGCGGCGAACTGGGCGACGGTCCCATTGGACGTCTTCACCGGGAAACGCACATTGAAACTGGTCAGGATCGGCGACAACGGCGGAAACGCCTCGTCGGCCTCGCTGGCGAAGTTGACGTCGTTGGGATCGTAGGCGTTGTTGCCGTAGGCGCTGAAGTAGGCGATGAAGTTGATCTGACCGTTGCCGAGCGTGGTCGAGCCCAGAGTATCGATGTAACCGGGGATTCCGATCACGTTGCTCGGGTCGTTGATCGTGTCGGCGACCAACCGGGAGCTGTCGAACTCGAAGAGCGGGGCCTCACGGTTCTGGCTGTAGAAGGTTGATACGGTCGTGTTGACCGCCGGCGTGAACGGATTGGCCGGGTTCTTGGCGAAGCCGGTCATCGCGAATCCCTCGGACGTTTGCTGAGGCAACCCGCCGAGGAAGAAGGTCAGACACTGATGCCCCTGGAGGACGTAGGGGGCCGTATCGAAGACGCCGTTGCCGTTGAAGTCGTACCACTGCTTGTCGGCCGTCGTCCAAACGGGGGCGGACGTGCTGAACACGACCTTGGGGAAGAGCTTCCGCAAGGCCGCCAACGAGCGCTGGGCGAGCTGACCGGCCGTCATGTCAGACCAGGGCGACGTATTCCCCGCCAGGAGGGTCTGATCCTGGGTCTGAAAGTAGCCGTTCTCGTAAAGGATCACGCGGCTGGGGGGGAAGTCGCCGTACTTCGATTTGAAGGCGGCCAGGGCCGCGTCCAGCTGCTTGAGGTTCGCGGTGACGGCCGAATTCTTGGCCGTCTTCACGGCGCCGTTGATCGCAGGGAGCAGCAGGGCGATGAGGATCGCCAGGATGACGAAGACGATCAACAGCTCCACCAGGGTGAAGCCCCCGCGGGAGGGGCCGGCCGGGGTGCGTCGGCGGTTCGAGTGGCGGGTCATCGGTCCGGGCCTCCGGGGGCTCGGCCGACGGCCGTCTGGGCCGTCGCGCCGAATCCGTTCTCACATATCGAAGTACGACGTTTCTCGAAGTTTTCAAGCGACGGCGCGGACCGTCCGGCCGCCAGGGGGGCGGGCGGCCTGAGCCGGCCGCCCCGCCAGCCGAGGCCTCAGCCCGAGAGCTTCGTGATCAGGGTGATCAGAGGCAGGAAGAGGGCGATGACGATGAAGCCGACGATGCCGCCGAGGACGACGATCATGATCGGCTCCAGCAGGCTGACGAGCGACTCGACGGCCACCTCGACCTCTTCGTCGTAGTTGTCGGCGATCTTGTTGAGCATGCTGTCGAGGTCGCCGGTCTCCTCGCCGACGTCGATCATGTTCACGACGATGTCGTCGACGATCCGGGCCTCGCGGAGCGGCTGGGCGATCGTCTCGCCCTCGCGGATGCTCTCGTAAATCCGGGTGAAGGCCCGCTCAAAGACGGCGTTGCCGGCCGTCTCGCGGACGATCGAGAGCGATTCCAGAATCGGCACGCCCGACTGCACGAGGGTGCCGAGCGTCCGCATCGTCCGCGCCACGGTCGACTTCTCCGCGATGGTCCCCATGACGGGAATCATCAACAGGATGCGGTCGCAGATATAAGCACCCGTCTTATTGCGGTACATCAGCTTAATGAAGAGCCAGATGAACAGCGGAGTTAAGAAGACGATGTAGAAGTACTTGATCAGGAAGTGGCTCGCCGTGATGAGCATCTTGGTCATGTTCGGCAACGGCACGCCGAAGTCGTTGAAGATGGCCTCGAACTTCGGAATGATGAAGTAGAGGATGAACCCGACGATTACGCAGGCGACGAAGATGACGACGATCGGGTAGACCATCGCGCCTTTGATCTTCCGCTTGAGCGACTGGGCCTTCTCCTTGAAGTCGGCCAGACGCTGAAGGATCGCTTCCAGGGCGCCGCCCGCCTCGCCGGCCTTGATCATGTTGCAGTAGAGGCGGTCGAACGCCTTGGGATGCTTGGCGAAAGCCTCGGAGAGGGTCTGGCCGCTCTCGATGTCCTCGACGACGTCCCCCAGCGCGTTCTTGAGCACGCCCGGCTTGCACTGACCTTCCAGGATCTTCAGGCTGCGGAGGACCGGCAGGCCGGCGTCCTGCAGCGTGGAGAGCTGGCGGGTGAACGTGCAAAGCTGCTTGGTGGAGATCCGGCCGATGGTGAACGACTTCTTCTTGCGCCGTCCCCCCTTCTTGGCCGTGGCCGCCTTGCGGGTCTTCTTCGCCTTCTCGGAGATCTTGGTGACGAAGAAGCCCTTCTGGCGGATCAGCTGCTGGGCTTCTTCCTGGGTGGCGGCGTCGATGGCGTCCTTCACCTCGCGCCCGGTGTGGTCCATCGCCTCGTATTGAAAGGTCGGCATCGGGATCCTCCCGCCTCGGGCGGGCGAAGGTGCGTGGGTCGTTGGTCGTTCGCGTGCGGTACGTCGTTTCGGGGACCTTCTCCGGCCCTGATCAGACCTCGGTCATCGTTTCGCGTAATACCTCTTCGATGCTCGTCCGGCCCTCGCTGATCGCTTCAAGACCGGCTTCGCGGAGGGTCTTCATGCCGTGTTTGCGGCAGGCGTCGCGGAAGTCGTCGAGCGAGACCTCGGCGACGATCATCTCGCGGAGGATGTCGTTCATGACGATCAGCTCGTAGATGCCCTGACGGCCCTTGTAGCCGGTGTTGTTGCAGCGGTCGCAGCCCTTGCCGTAGAACCACTTCTGGCCTGCCGCCTGCTCCTGCGTCATGCCCAGCTCCATGAGGACCTCGGCGCTGGGCATGAACTCGGCCTTGCAGTTCTGGCAGAGTTTGCGAACCAGCCGCTGAGCCAGCACGGCCTCAACGGTGGCCGTGATGAGGAACGTCGGCAGGCCCATATCGCGGAGCCGGGTGACGGCCGAGGGGGCGTCGTTGGTGTGCAGCGTGGTGAACACGACGTGGCCGGTCAGCGAAGCCTGGATCGAGATCTCCGCCGTCTCCAGGTCGCGCGTCTCCCCCACCAGGATCTTGTCCGGGTCCTGCCGCAGAATGGCCCGCAGACAGGCGGCGAAGGTCACGCCGATCTCAGGGTTGATCGGCACCTGGATCAGCCCTTCGATCTCGTACTCGACCGGTTCCTCGGTCGTGATGATCTTGTCCTCGATCTTGTTCAACTCGTTGAGCGTGGCGTAAAGCGTCGTCGTCTTGCCCGACGACGTCGGCCCGGTCACCAGGATGATGCCGTTGGGCTTGTGGATGACCTCCATCCAGCGAGCCAGGGTGTCGTTCGGAAGCCCGAGACGCTTGAGGTCGAGCTGGACGACCGAGCGGTCGAGGATTCGCAACACCACGCTCTCGCCGAACATGGTCGGCAACGTCGAGACGCGGATGTCGACGCTGTTACCGCCCAGGGCGAGCTGAATCTTGCCGTCCTGCGGCAGCCGGCGCTCGGCGATGTCGAGATTCGACATGACCTTGATGCGGCTGGAGATCGCCGGCGCGAGGTGGCGCGGGGGGGGCACCAGTTCGTACAGGATGCCGTCCACACGGTACCGCATCTTGTACTCTTCCTCGAACGGCTCAAAGTGGATGTCCGAGGCCTTGTCCTTGATCGCCAGCAGCAGCACCATGTTCAGGAGCTTGCGGACCGGCGCCGCCTCGGCCATCTCCTCGATCGCCTCGAGGTCGATCGTGTTCTCGTTGCGGCCGGCCATCTTCTGCAGGCCCTTGTCCTGCTCGATCTGCTTCACCACGTCCTGGATCGACTCGTGGTGGCCGGCGTAGATCCGCTCGATCGTCGCCGTCACGTCGGCCTCGGTCGAGATCGCCCCCTTGACGGGGACCCCCAGGAACAACCCCAGGTCGGTCAGGGTCGCGGGGTTCTGGGGCTCGGCCATCGCCACGGTGACGCTCTTATCCTTCTTGCTCTGCGAGAGCGGCACGACCTTGAACGTCGTCGCCATGCTCTCGTTCACCAGCTCGGTCATTTCGGCGGGGATCGTCGTGTCGGCCAGCTTGACCACCTTCATGCCAAGCTGTTCGCCGAGCGCCTTGAGGACCTGATCCTCTTTCACCATCCCCAGGCGGACGACCACCTTGCCCAGGAGCTCGCCGGCCCCACGCTTCTGCTCCTCGAGGGCGCGCATCAGCCCTTCCTCGTCGAGGTAGCCCATGTCGACCATGATGGTGCCGAGCCGTCGCGCCATGCCTCGCCCCCGATCGCGCCACGCGCGGACGTCGGGCAAGCCCCGGAAGGGCCCCCGCCCGCGCCTCGTCGCCGGTCCGTTCGTCTCGTGCTGGTCTGGTGGATACGTTCAGAGAGAAGATCGTCGCGGCCCCCAGGGGCCGTGCGTCGCTAGCAAACTGGATCGCTGAAATCGAACCGGCCGCCCGCTGGGCGCCGAGGGGGTTGGCCGGGAAAGCCGACTCCGAACCTCGCGCCCGCGGGGCATCGATCAGATCGTCTACCTATTTCAACGTGTACGTCTCTTGTACGCCGGCCGGGACGCCCTGTGACGAAACTCCCGTGCCGCGTTCACTTCCCTTCCTCGCCCTCTTCCTCTTCCTCGTCCTCGAAGATGCCCTTCTTGGCGTTCTCGATCCGATCCCGGAGATCGTTGACCTTGCGCGCCTTGTAGAGGACTTCTTCCTCCTCGCAGATCCCCTGCTTCCAGAGATTGAAGAGGCTGTCGTCCAGCAGGATCATGCCGTGTTTGCGACCGGTCTGGATCGACGAGTCGATACGATACGTCTTGTTTTCTCGGATCAGGTTCGAGATGGCCGGCGTCACCACGAGCATCTCGTAGGCCGCCACCAGCCCCTTGGGCTTGCGCGGCAGCAACGACTGAGCGAGCACCCCCAGGATCGCCACCGAAAGCTGGGTGCGGATCTGGTCCTGCTGCTCCTTCGGGAAGACGTCGATGATTCGGTTGACCGTCCCTTCGGCCGAGTTCGTGTGCAACGTGCCGAAGACGATGTGACCGGTCTCGGCGGCCGTGATCGCCGCCTGGATCGTCGCCAGGTCTCGCATTTCACCCACGAGGATGATGTCCGGGTCCATTCGAAGGGCCCGGCGGATGGCCTCGGGGAAGTCCGGAACGTCGATGCCAATCTCGCGCTGGTTGACCAGGGACTTCTTGTGCTTGTGGAAGTACTCGATCGGGTCTTCGATCGTGATGATGTGCCGGTCCATGTTGTCGTTGATCCAGTTGATCATCGACGCCAGGCTCGTGGTCTTCCCCGAACCCGTCGGACCGGTCACCAGAATCAGACCGCGAGGCCGCTGGATCAACTGTTCCATCACCGCCGGCAGGCCGAGCTGCGCGAAGGTGAGGAACTCGTTGGGGATCCGCCGCAGGACCAAACCGATATTGCCACGCTGCTTGAAGATGGCGACGCGGAACCGGGCCATCTCGCCGAAGGCGAAACCGAAGTCGGTCCCGCCGACCTCCTGAAGCTCCTGCTGACAGCGTTCGGGCGTGATGCTCTTCATCAGCGCCACGGTGTCCGGCGGCTCAAGCACCTTGGTCGCCAGGGGCCGCATGTGCCCCCCCAACCGAAGCATGGGCTGGCTGCCCACCGTCAAGTGCAGATCGCTGGCCTTCTGAGTGCAGACCGTCTGAAGGAGCTTGTCGATCAGGATCGTGCCCATGCCGTCGCTCACCTCCCCTGGTTGCCTCTGGAATGTCGACTGGAATCGTGTCGGGCTTGACTTTGTCCTGAAGACCAGCTGTCCATCGAATTCCTGAGGTCCGGTTTGGAGTTAGGCGGTTGTGGCCTAATCCTCTCGGCGTACTTCATTATTTCGGTGGGGCAGTCCTGGATCAAGCGCGCGAGCGCCTGGAAATGCAGACGCCTCCCGCGCCGGGCTGGACTTGAGCAGCCAATCCAGCTGACGACTCGGGGGCGTCTCAGGTCGTCCAACGTCTATCGGCTGGAATCACGCAGGGGTCGACGGCTTCTTCTCAGGCGTGGGCGTCGTGGCCGCCGAGACGTCGTGCTGGGTGATCCGGAGAACCTCGTCGAGCGTGGTGATCCCCTTGATCGCCTTGATGACGCCGTCTTCGAACAGTGTGCGCATCCCCTGCTTACGGGCCACCTTACGAATCGCCATCGTCGACTCGCCCTTGAACGCCATCTCGCGGACGGTGTTGGACATGAGCATCAACTCGTAGATGCCCAGACGACCCCGGTAGCCCTTCTTATTGCAGTTGGAGCATCCCTTCCCCTTCACGAAATTCGCCTTCTTCGCAAGCTCCGGACGCAAGCCGAGACTTGCCAAAACGTGGGCTGGGGGTTCGTAGCGCACCTTGCACTTGGGGCAGACCTTTCGCACCAAGCGTTGAGCCAAGACTGCAAGCACGGAGCTGGCCACAAGGAAGGGCTGGATGCCCACGTCGACCAGACGTGTAATGGCGCTGGGCGCATCGTTCGTATGCAATGTACTGAAAACCAAGTGTCCGGTCAGAGAGGCCTGGATAGCCGTCTCAGCGGTCTCCAAATCCCGAATTTCGCCCACCAGGAGGATGTTCGGGTTCTGCCGGAGCATGGCTCGAATGATGCGTGCAAAGGTCATTCCGATCTTCGCCTTGACCTCACATTGGTTCACACCAGGGAGGTAGTATTCCACGGGGTCCTCGGCCGTGATGATCTTCACGTCCGGGCGATTGAGCTCGTTAAGAGCCGCGTAGAGGGTCGTCGTCTTGCCGGACCCGGTGGGACCAGTGACCAGAAGGATGCCGTTGGGGCGACGAATCAGCTGCTTGAACTTGGCGTAGTCGTCATCCGAGAAACCCAGGTCTTGCAAGCTGACCTTGATGTTGTCGCGGTCGAGGATACGCATGACCACGGACTGGCCATGCGTGGTTGGCAGAATGCTGACGCGAAGGTCGATGTCTTTACCGGCGACGAGGATCTTGATTCGGCCGTCCTGAGGTCGACGTTTCTCGGCGATGTCGATCTGCCCCATGATTTTGAGGCGGCTCACCATCGCACCGAGCAGACGCCGGGGGGCGGAATCCCGCTCCATCAGGACGCCGTCGATCCGATATCGGATCCGAACCCGTTCGGCGAACGGTTCGATATGGATGTCCGAGGCTCGGTTGCGGACGGCCTCTTCAATAATGAGGTGAACCAGGCGAATGACCGGGGCGTCGCCGTCCTCCAGCGTGTTCGTCCGGGATGTACCGCCGCCGCCGCCGGTATCATCCATGTAATCCATCTGGGTGTCTGTGAACTCGGTGAGCATCGAGTCGACGGACTCGGTCTCGCCGGTTGCAGCACCATAGTATTTATTGATGGCCTCGATGATCGCCTCGCGGGGCGCGAGGGCCACCTCGATCTCACGGTTCAGCACGAACCGCAGCTTCTCGATCGTCTCGAAACCCATCGGATCGTGCATGATGACGCGGATGGAGCCATTGCCCTCCTCCATCGGCATCACGATGTTTTCGCGGGCGAGCGACTCGGGGACCTTGCCGATCACGGACGCGGGGATCTCGACCTCGCGCAGTTCGACGTAGGGGAGTCCGTGTTGTTCGGCCTTGGCCTTGGTAACGTCGGTGGCGTCGGCGTAGCCCAGCTTGACCAGGGCGTCCTCGACTTCGCCGCCGGAGCGTTGCGCCTCCTTGAGCTGGTCGGGGCCGATCACGCCGCGTCGAATGAGGATCTCCGTCCAGTCCCGACTCTTGGCCATGACGTCGTAACTCCCAAGAGAGATGCCAGGGGGGGCCGGTCCGCAGCCAGCGGCCGGCGCGGAAGGCGCGAGTCGCGACGGCGACCGGTGAGCGATCACCGCGGGCCTGGCGTCGTCGCCGCAGTAATATGGCGTTGAACGAGGTGCGAATACAATGACTGTGAGGCGACGGCCGCGAACCGTTCTGGTCGCCCCGTCCTGCGAAGATGCGAAGGGAATGAGGCCGAGGCGTTTCCCTGCCTTCGAAGCTAACAGACCGAATTCCCTCCATCAAGCGATTCCGATGGAATTCAAAGGACTTAGGTAACGGTCCCCCGGTTGATTCCGATCGGTCCTGCGGCTTGACTTCGGGGTGCTGGACTACGACTCTAGTTCTCGAAGACGTCGACTCGGTGGAATTCGCCAACACGCCGCGTCGAGGAACGACTCCCTACCGGAGACCCACCCTTGCATCGACTCACCGAAGCCTCCGGGCGCCGGCAGCGCATCCGGAGGACCCTTCTGACGGCCTGCCTCGCCTTCGCGCCGGCGGTCGTCCTCGGCCAGGCCGTCGCGCCGGTTCAGGTTGCGACGCCGGTCGCCTACCCCAACCTCCGCTTCGACCGCCCGGTCGCCCTCGCCTATCCGAAAGAGGATCCCAGCCGATACTACATCGCGGAGCAGCACCAGGCGAAGATCTGGTCGTTCCCTGCGAGTCCGCGGGACACCTCTGAGAAGAAGTTGTTCCTCCAACTCTCCGCCCCGATTAATCGCGGCAACGAAGAAGGGCTCCTCGGCCTGACCTTCCACCCCAAGTTTAAGGAAAACGGCCAGTTCTTCGTTTACTATTCAGCGAAGGACGCCGACCGTCGCTCGGTGGTCTCGCGATTCACCGTTTCCTCGGACGACCCCACGAAGGCGGATCCGACGAGCGAGAAGCGGATCTGGGTGTCCGACGTCGACCGGTGGGAGAACCACAACGGCGGGACGATCCTCTTCGGCCCTGACGGCTATCTGTATATCACGCTCGGCGACGGCGGCGCGGGCGGGGATCCGCTCTCGACCGGCCAGAACCCAAAGGACTGGTTCGGTTCGATCCTGCGGATCGACGTCGATCATCCGGGAGAGGGCAAAGCTTACGGGATCCCTTCTGACAATCCGGCCGTTCGTTCCAAGACCCATGGCCACTGGGCTCCGGAAGTCTACGCGATCGGCCTGCGAAACGTCTGGAAGTTCAGCTTCGACCGCCAGACGGGCGACCTCTGGGCCGGGGACGTCGGCCAGAACCTCTATGAGATGATCCACAAGATCGACAACGGCGGCAACTACGGCTGGAGCATCCGCGAGGCGTTCCACCCGTTTGAACCGCATCGCCGGCAGAAGGCCGACCCGGCTTCCGAGATCAAGCCTCCTCTGGCTGAGTACCCCCACAAGCCGACGGCGGATCGTCCCGACAGCGGGCTCAGCATCACGGGCGGATACGTCTACCGCGGGTCGGCCATCCCCGAGTTGAAGGGGTGGTATGTTTACGGCGACTACGACTCGGGCCGGATCTGGGCTTTGAAGTCCGAAAACGGCAAGAGCGTCGTAAACACAGAGATTCTCAAGATTGTGCCTGGTTCCAAGCTCAATATCACCTCGTTCGACGAAACGCCCGACGGCGAACTGCTGATCCTGGCCTTCGACGGACGGATCCACGAGCTGACGCCGGCCTCGAAGTAACGACGGCGGCGCGGGTCGCCGGCGGGCGGCCCGCGCTCTCCTTCCCCCCAACGCCCGAGAGGAAGCGCGTCCCATGGCGACCGCAACGACCATGCCCCGGGCCGTCCTCCTCCGACGGGACGACGACGTGGCGGTCGCCTCCGCCCCGATCCCAGCAGGGGCGGAGATCAAGGTGGAGGGCGTGGCCCTGACGGCCCTCGATCCGATCGGACTGGGTCATAAGATCGCAGTTCACGACCTGCAGAAGGGCTCGCCAGTCCGCAAGTATGGCCAGGTGATCGGTTTCGCCTCGGAACGGATCGCGGCGGGGTCGTGCGTCCACGTCCACAACCTCCGAGCCGAGTTGTTTGAACGTGATTACGCCTTCGCTCAGGAGAGGAGCACGGAGCACCCTCTCGATCCGGCTCGCACGTTTCGAGGCTACCTCAGGCCCGACGGTCGCGTTGGAACTCGAAACTATATCGCGGTCGTCAGCACGGTGAATTGCTCGGCCAGCACCTCGCGTTACATCTCGAACCGATTTCAGGACAGGGATTTCCGTCGATCGCACCCAAACGTCGACGGCGTCTTCGCGATCACTCACAAGGGAGGCTGCGGACTTCCTTTCGAGGGGAAGGACCACCAGATCCTGGAGCGTGTGCTGGCCGGTTTCGTCCACCACCCCAACGTCGCGGCCTACGTCCTGGTTGGGCTGGGATGCGAAGGCGCTTACGCGGAACACCTCATCGAGAGCCATCATCTCCGGCTGGCCGCCGGCTCGGATCGCACCGTCTCCCAAAAGCCACGCGTATTCACGATCCAGGACGAGGGAGGAGTGTCGCGGACCGTCGAGGCTGCGGTCAGGGCCGTCGAGGGGCTTCTGCCCACGGCCGACGCTTGCCGACGCACCGAGCAACCGGCGTCGAAGCTCTGCGTCGCGCTGGAATGCGGCGGCTCCGACGGCAATTCGGGGGTGACGGCCAATCCGGCCCTCGGCGTCGCAGCCGACCTCGTGGTCGCTCAGGGGGGCTCGGCCGTTCTTGGCGAGACGACCGAGATCTACGGTGCCGAACACCTTCTAACCCGCCGCGCCGTCTCCGAAGAGGTCGGCCGAAAGCTCCTGGATCGGATCAAATGGTGGGAGTGGTACACGAAGGTCTTTGGCGCTGCGATCAACAACAATCCGTCACCGGGGAACAAAGCCGGCGGGCTGTCGACGATCTACGAGAAGTCGCTCGGCGCCCTGGCGAAGGCTGGCTCGACGCCGCTGGTCGCCGTGGTCGATTACGCTGAGCAGGTCCGAACGCCGGGACTGGTCTTCATGGATACGCCGGGTTACGATCCGGTCTGCACGACGGGTCTCGTCGCCGGCGGCGCGAACATCCTCGTCTTCACGACGGGCCGCGGGAGCGTCCTGGGACTTCGACCAACCCCTTGCATCAAGGTGGCGACCAACACCCCGATGTTCGAGAAGCTTCGCGACGATATGGACCTGGACGCCGGTACGATTCTGGACGGCGAGTCCGTCGAGGCCGTGGGCCGCCGGGTCTTCGACAGCATCCTCGCCGTCGCCAGCGGCGAACCGACCCGTAGCGAGCGCGCGGGGATCGGCGAGGAAGAGTTCGCCCCCTGGACCATTGGGCCGACCCTCTAATTCGCAGCCGGGTTCGTGCCTCAGGCCCCAACCGCCGACGAAGCCCCCTTGGCCCGAAGGTACTCCACGATCACGACGTTGTTGCGCGCGATGGCCAAATCCAAAGCAGAGAAGGGCCGTGATGAGTCGCCGGCGTGAACCACGTCCACGCTCGCCCCCGATTCGACGAGGGCCTTCACCGCGTTCTCCTGCCCCTGGAAAGCGGCCGCCATCAAGGGAGTCAGCCCATCCGCCTTGGGCAGGTTGAGGTCGGCTCCATGTCGGGTGAGCATCCGGATCAGCGCAACGTCTCCGGTCGACGCTGCATAGATGAGCAAGGTGAGCTGCTGTTGATCTGGTGGATCGGACGGCAGAGCGATAGGCGAATTCGGATCGGCTCCAGCCTCGAGCAAGAGCCTGCCGAGCGCGACGTGGCTGTGACGGAACGCAAAAGCCATGGCGGTGAGAGGAGGTTGGCCACACCTCGCGTCGACCGTTGCGCCATGTTCGATCAGAAGCCGCACCAGGGCTTCATTTCCATGGAGCGCCGCGGCATGGAGCGGCCTCATGCCACCCCGAGGATCCGGACGATCAACGTCCGCACCATTCTTGATCAGGAATTCGGCGACATCGTCTCGACCTTTGACGAGTGCGAGCACAAGCGGCGGCGGCCCGTCACTCTGCGACCCATTGATATCGGCCCCATTCTCCAAGGCGGCCTTGGCGAGTGCGACGTCCCCATGCAACGCAGCGGCTAGAAGATCGTTGCCCTTTGAAGCCGGCTTCCGGCCGAACAACCAAGCCAATAGACCCATCGTGACCTCATTCAGTGCGTGCGAGGCGTCGATTTCGACGACGTGGCACACTCCGACTTTATCCGAAACTAATCGTTGACGCTTAATGGGCACGATATGATGATCTCAATCCTTCCGCAAGATCGATGCGTCGAAAGAGCGAGGCACGCGAAAACCTATCCGGTCGCGGATCATCACCGTAAGCTGAGAGGATGGGGCTCCGTCTCACCAAGGTAGTCCCCTCGTAACCCAGACGACGGACTGCCGCCGACATGAGCCATCGCGCCCGCCCATTTCGACCGCCCACAGGCTCTATCGACCCCCCTGCCCCCGATCTCGGCCTCTTCCAGCGCAGCGGGTGGCCGCTGGTGATCCTGGCTGTCCTTGAGGTGCTCTGGCTGGGCTGGTTCCTGGTCGAGCCCTTGCCGAACGCCCCCACGAGCAATGGAACGATCCGTCGCGGCTTGCTGGCGCTGCACCTGCTTCCGGGGGTCGTTCCGGGAGTGACCTTCCGTGACTCCCTCCTAGGGAAGGCCCTGGGAGAGTTCAGCGATGCGGCCAACCTCCCGCAGCGGCTCCCTATAGTCGCGGCGGCCGGCCTGATCGTCCTGGCGGCCGTCGGCCTGGGCGACCTGATCCTGCGGCGTTGTCGGATGGACGATCGTTGCGGAGTCGCTGCCAGGCTGGCGATCGATTACATGCTGGGAACGGTCGTCCTCGGCCTGACGACCTTGATCGTCGGCCGCATCGGGATACCCGGAGCGTGGGTCGTGCGGCTAGCCCTCCTGACGGTGGGAGTCGCGGGGGCTTACGCCTCGAAATTCTGGTCGTGGACGCGAGTTCGCCTGGACGCCGGAGCGTGGACAGCGCTCGCGGTGGTCGCGCCGTTTGCGCTGATGATGATCCTGGGCTCCATGCTGCCAGCGATTGATTTCGACGTCCTCGAATACCACCTGCAAGGACCGAAGGAGTATTACGAGGCTGGGCGAATCGCCTTCCTGCCGCATAACGTCTACACCAACATGCCTTTCGGCGTGGAGATGCTCCATCTCCTGGGTATGGAGGTCATGGGCGACTGGTGGTGGGGCGGCCTGACGGGACAGCTTCTCGTCGCGTTCTTCGGCCTCTGTGCGGCGATCCTGATCGCGTCGACGGCCAATCGCCTCGGAGGCTGGCGGGCCGGTTGCCTGGCAGGACTGATCTACCTGACGACCCCATGGATTTACCGCCTGGGCGTGATCGCCTACGTCGAAGGGCCGCTTTGCGGCTTCCAGGCCGCTCTCCTGTGGGCCTTCGTTCGTGGTCGGACGGAGCCAGAGCACTCGCCGTCGCGATTGTGGGCGTTCCTCGGATTCCTGGCCGGCGGCGCGACGGCTTGCAAGTACACGGCCGTCCTGCCCTCGGTGATTCCGTTCGGCGTACTCAGTCTCGTCGACGCCTGGCGAGGGCGGTCGTTGCGGCCGGTCGTTGCGTTCGTCCTCGGCTGGTCGGTGGTGATGGGCCCCTGGATGATCAAGAACGTGATCGACACGGGGAATCCGGTTTATCCGCTAGCCTATCGAGTGTTCGGCGGTCGGGACTGGACCGAGGCCCGAGAGGCGCAATGGACCCGAGCCCACGGCCCACGGCCGGCCTCCTTCGAGCTGCTGCGGGCTTCCGTGGTGGATGTGGCTGGGAGGTCGGATTGGCAGTCGCCGCTCTACACCGCGTTCATTCCGCTGGTCCTGTTGAATCCGAGGGCTCGCCGCATTGCCGGATGGCTCGGCCTTTACCTGGCGTGGATGTTTCTATCCTGGTGGATGTTGACGCATCGGCTTGACCGCTTCTGGCTGCCGATGCTCCCCGCCGCGGCGGTCCTGGCCGGCCTGGGGGCGGACTGGTCGAAATCGCTGGCGTGGCGGGTCGTCCGGGCTGGGGTTCTCACGTTGGGCGTCGCGACGAACCTCGTTTACAGCTCGACGGCCCTCTCAGGCCTTAACGAGTGGACGGGCGATCTGGAGGCGCTCCGAGCCGACATTCCCCATCGGCTCAATGCCCCCCTGGCGAAGCTTGACGCCGAACTTCCATCCGACGCAAAGATCCTCCTTGTCGGCCAGGCGGCCGTCTACCACCTCAGACACTCGATTCTCTACAACACCGTCTTCAATCCCGAGACCATCGAGACGATGGCCTCGGGGCGGACTGCGGAGGAGTTTCGCCAGGCGCTCCACGATCGACGGGTCTCGCACGTCTACGTCGACTGGAAGGAGATCAATCGCCATCGCCATCCCGCGGGCTACGGCTTCACCGACTTCGTCACTCCCGATCGGTTCGCGGCCTGGGTCTCGGCGGGTGTTCTTTCTGGCCCGATCTCCGTCGGCATGGAGCAGGATCTCTACGAGGTCCGATGATCGAACTCGAGGCTCTCAGGGCTTCGTCGCCTCCTCGACCAGTTTGAGGGCGTTCTCAATAAGGATCTCGCCCGTCTCCTCCCCCAGCGACGTACGAGAGACGTAGTCATATCTCGAGAAGCTGTGAAAGTCGACGCGAGTGAGCATGTAACCGAAGGCGTCGTTCGTCAGACCGAAGAGGAGGTTGTGCTTCCCTCCCATCTTCCGCTTGAGATAGAAGCCGATGTTGGGGAGAGCCTCGCCCGGAATCGTCAGAATGCGGGCGTCGCCCAGAGTGACCAGGTTCAGACGCGCCGAAACCGTTCGGTCGGCGTTGCGGGGGTAGTCGAGCGGCGAACCGGCGATCACCGCCCAGATCAGGTCGGACTCGACCGGAAACCGCACGACCCTTGAGGAGCAGGACAGGGCCGGATCGTCCTGCGCGGGGGCGTCGGCCACGATCCTGAGGGCCTCAGAGGCCATGAGCCGACCGATTCGCAGGCACTCGTCCCAGCTTCTCTCGTCGTGCCAGTAACCTCGAGCGGCGTCAGCGGCCTTATCGAGGAGCCGATTGTCGGCCGTGACCATGCCTCCCTGGGCACCGTTCATGAACACCGCGAGGCCCCCCGACTTCGCCTCGATCTCTTCACGGAGTGGACCGACGAGATCGGGGCTGAGCAGGCCCACGTCGTTGCCGAGGACCTCAGGGTGGATCGCGTAATTGACGAGGGTGGCGACCGTCTTACCGGTCGGGCTTGCGGCCCGAATCACGCTCATTCGGCGATCGTAGAGGTCGGGCGCATAGTAGTTGTAGGCAATCTTGCCCACGGCCTCGCCTGTGGCCACCTGAATTCGGACCGGCTCCAGGCGATCCAGCGCCTCGTTCAGAGCCTCGGCCGCCCGTTCGCAGACGAGATTCATGTAGGCGAGATCTCCGGTGTGCCCTCCCTTGCCGTCTGGAAAAGCGTAACAATCCGGCGCGCTGTGAGTGTGTGTCGATCCGATCAGAATTTTATCGGCGTCGATGCGAGGAACCTTGGCCCGGACCCGATCACCGAGAACGGAAGGAAAACCGAGGAGGTCGAGCGAGACCATGCCGACAGTCGTCGTCCCCTTCCGAAGAACGATGGCCCGCGCTGTAAGATCGCCTCGTTTCTCACGTACGGGTCGAGTCGGACCCATACCACCGGAAACCGGCAAAAGCGGATCAGGGGTGATGACGCGGACACTGGCTCCTGCTAGGATCTCTGCCTGGGCCGTCCTCGCCGACATCGCGAGGAGGATCGCAGACCCGACGAACAGCGCGACGACGCGCGAAACGGCCTTGATAAAGCAGGGTTTGTTAGACATCTTGTCGCCTCGGAAGAGTGGTACATCAACGCTCGTCAGATGGGTGCGGTCGCGCCCATGCTACAAGCGAGGTGGCGTGAAAGGAATCGAGGGCTCATGAGCGGGCTTTCGACAATCACCGGAGGCGCAGGGTTCATTGGCAGCCACCTCGTGGAGTTGCTGACGAGCCTCGGCCGCGCCGTTCGCGTCGTCGAAAGACCTGGAGCGGACGTCAGCCACCTTCCGTCAGGGGTCGAGGTGCTCTTCGCCGACGTCCGTCGTCGCGAGGGCCTTGCGGACGCCCTTCGTGGCAGCCGGTTCGTCTATCATCTGGCCGCCAACCCCAACCTCTGGCTGCGGGACCGCCGCGAGTTCGACGCGGTGAACAACGTCGGAGCGGTCAACGTTCTCGACGCGGCACTCGAAGTCGGCGCCGAGCGTATTCTGCACACAAGTACGGAAAGCATCCTGACCAAAGAGAATGCTTCAGGACTGATCGACGAGGACGTCGAGATCGTCGAGTCTGACGCCGTCGGTCCCTACTGCCTCTCGAAACTCCGCGCTGAGAATCACGCGATGAAACTGGCCCGCGAAGGTCGGCCGGTGGTCGTCGCCAACCCGACCATGCCCGTTGGACCGGGCGACCGAGGCCCATCGCCGCCGACCCGATTGATCATGGACTTCTGTCGCGGCGCTCTCCCCGCCTTCATCGACTGCACATTGAACCTCATCGACGTCCGCGACGTCGCCCTCGGTCTATTGCGGGTCCTGGAAGTCGGCCGCCCCGGAAGACGCTATCTTTTGGGGGCGGCAAATCTCTCACTTGCCGAATTAATGGCCATCCTCTCTCAGATCACGGGAATTCCCGCACCTCGCCGTCGAGTTCCATATGCTTTCGGCCTAGGATTTGCCTATCTCAGCGAGTTCTGGGCGGACCATGTAACGGGAAAGCCCCCCAAAGCCTCCGTGACGGGAGTCAAACTGGCGCGTCGAATCATGCACTTTGACGTGTCACGCAGCCTTCGCGAGTTGGAGCTCACCCCGCGACCGATCGCTCGGTCGCTGGCGGACTCGGTCGCCTGGTTGCAGCTTCAAGAGAGGAACAACCGATAAGAGCTAATACGATGTCTGAATTCTGATGCGGTTGATCAACATCAAACACCAAGACGTTCATGCTTCAACTATTTTGTTTGCTCAAACGTGCACGTCGCTGTTAAAAAGCAATTCTAAATCAGTTTGACGATGAAATTCGAGTCTTTTTGCGGAAGTCAGCTCACGGATTTGCTCGTGCCTCGCGTTGAAGGAATTGGGCCGCCAAACTCGCATCGAACGCGGCGAGATCGCGTCATCCCCGCACTGACGGGTGTTTTTTTCTGATGGATGAGAGAGTCCCGCCGGGTTTAGAATGATTTCTTCGGTCAATCCACCGCAGGGGTCGAACAATACCCCTCCGGTTGGAGTCGTTCCAGGATGCTGTCTCATGAACGCCCGTCTCGTGGCCCTTGACGACGGTCCAGACATTGACCTGAATCAGGCCATGGTCGTGGTCGGGCGCCATCCTGCGTGCGACGCGCGTCTGGATTCCCTCCGCGTCTCGCGCCATCACTGCTGTATGACCCACACGAACGGCGAACTGCTGATTCGAGATCTGGGAAGCACCAACGGAATCCGGATCAACGGCCAACGCGTGGAAATCGGCCGCCTGAAACCCGGCGACGAGTTGTCGATCGCCCACATTCGCTATCGACTCGACGATGGTTCGGGGCACGATAAGACGCTTGCGGATTCGTCGTCCGACCCCATCCGTGACGTGCGTGAGCCGGCTGAGGTCATGGTCCGGAACGGCGGTCGACCGACTTATCGACCTGATGAGAACGCCCTGGCTGCTGCCGTGCGCAAGATTTTGCCTCCCTCAGTTGCGAGCCGCTGCCGAATCCAGGTGATCGTCCGGATGGACGACGACGACGAGCCGCCGCACCCGACTCCCGTCGGGATGTCGAGTTCCCAAGGCCAGGGGGCGTCGGAATGACTTTTAGGTTGACGCCGATCGTCAAGGGGAGTGGGCCGACGGTCGTGCTGCAGCGGCCGATCTACCTGGTCGGCCGGCATCCTGAATGCGACCTCCGGCTGGACCTTCCCAAGGTGTCGAGACGCCACTGCTGCATCGCCCTGGCCTACGATCGGCTCATCGTGCGCGACCTGGGGAGCCGCAACGGCCTGCGCGTGAACGGTCGCGAGGTCGTTGAGACGCAGCTCTTCCGCGGCGACGAAGTCGCGATCGGTCCCCTGATCTTCCGCGTCGAGCAAGACGCGGACGCCCCGACGAAGACGCCTCCAAGTCCTGCCCGCCCTGCCGCCGACCAACTGCCTGAGATCGACCTCGTCCCCCTCGACGACGTCTGATCTGCGGATGATGCACGCCCGCTCGCCGGGATCATCCCCGCCAACAGTGCCGCTGTGTGGATTTCAACGGCCGCGGTGTTATAGTTCGAGAAACGGTTTACGATAGGATCAATGGGCCGTGCGCCCGTTCGCGACGTTTGGACTGCAACGTTGTGGCGATCCCCCAGTCCTTTCAGGATGGGGCCGCGTCGGAATCCGATTCGCACCGTCGATTTCGCCTCGCCGTCGCTGACGTCATCCGAGAGGAAGAGATCATGATGAAACGAACGATCCCCGCCCTGGGGCTGGCGATCGCCCTGTCCTTCTCTGCCCCTGAGTGCCGCGCGCAATGGGGCTACGGCGGCTACGGCGGCTACGGCGGCTGGGGCTGGGGCGGGTGGGGAATGGGCATGGGCGCCGGCTCCACTTACGCGGGGAGCGTCGCCCAGGGCCTCGGCACGTTGGCCATGGGCGCCGGCATCTACAACGAGCAGACGGCCGTCGCCAACTCGATCAACACTGACACCGTGATGCGGTGGAACCAGTACGTTTACGAGTCGCAGAAAGAGGCGACCCGTCAGTATTACGGCCGTCGCGACAACAATCTCGCGAAGAACCGTGATGCGTACAACCAGAACATGGACCGCGTCATCAACAACCCCACCGCCCGAGACGTCCAGCAGGGCGACGCCCTGAACGCGGTCCTCGACCAGCTGGCCGACCCGCGGATCCCGCCCTCGGCGATTCGGAGCGTTGATGCACCGATCGACGCGAAGCTCATCCGCCAGATCCCCTTCGTCAACGCTTCGGAGGCGATCACCCTCAGCCTGGACGGCATCCGTCAGGCCGCGACCTGGCCCAACCGGCTTCGCGAGGCTCGCTTCGAGCCCGAGCAGAAGGACTTCGAGAAGCTCGTCGCCCAGGCCCGCAAGGAAGACGAGGAAGGCGACCTCTCTCCCGATACCCTGTCTCAGCTCCGCGGCGTCGCCAAGCGGATCAAGGACAAGGTCACGGAGATGCCCCGGGGCAACAACCCCGACGACATCCAGGCGATGAACTTCGCCAAGACCATCGTCGCCATGACCCGGATGCTGGAGAAGCCCAAGGTCGAACAGGTCCTCGACGAACTCAAGAAGATCGACAAGACGAGCCTCAGCGATCTGCTCGGCTTTATGCACACCTTCAACCTGCGGTTCGGTCCCGCCGAGACGCCCGAGCAGCGCACCGCCTACTCCGAGCTCTTCCCGGCCATGGACTCCGCCCGCGACAAGCTCCTGGCTCAGTTGAAGCTCCCGGAGGGGACCCCGAGCTACAAGGCTCACCCCCACGACTTCTTCTCGGCGATGAGCGGCGACTCGGTCGAGGGCAAGCCCCGGCCCAACACCCCCGCCCCGCCGGCGCCCCAGCCCTGATCCGGCTTGGTCGAGCGTAAACCACCAGCCCCGCCGCGAGCCTCTCGGTTCCCGGCGGGGCCTTCTCATGCGCGGTGGAGTCAGCGAATTCAACGCACCTCCAGCCCAAGCCTGGTCCGCGTCAGACTTGGCAGATGCTTCACCGGAATCGTCCCCTCGGACAGGACGGCCTCGTGATACTTCGCCAGGTCGAACCTGTCGCCCATCTCCCGCTGGATCGACTTTCGCAGCCGGTAGAACGCCGTCCGCCCCACGAAGTAGGTCGAAAGCTGACAGGACGACTGCTTCGACCGGATGATCTTTCCCGTCGCCTCGCCGTCGGTCTGGAAGGCGCGGCCGACGAGGAGTTCGCGAGCCTCGTCGTCGGTCATCCCCGCGCAGTGCATCTTGTTGTCGAGGATCGCATTGACCACAGCCCGAAGATAGAACTTCAACTGCTGAAGCCGCAGGGGGAGGCTGCCGCCCCCGAATCCCTGATCGAGCATCATCTGCTCAGTGTAGACGGCCCAGCCTTCGGCGAACGTCCCCGACGACAGCACCCGGCGGATGAAGCTCGGGCACCGGTTCGAGTATTCGAGCTGGACGTAGTGGCCCGGATACGCCTCGTGGATCGTGAGGACCTGAAGCATCGCCTTGTTGTACTCGTGCAGGAAGCTCTCAGCACGCTCGGGGCTCCAGTCGCTCGGGGGCGGGCTGATGGCGTACTCGCTGGACCCCTTCGGATCGAGCGGCGGCGCGGGGTTGAGGTAGGCGACTGAATTGCCCCGCATGAACTCGGGCATCTCGATGATCCGGCACTGATCGGGTTCGGGGAGAGCCAGGATCTTGCGGGCCCGGATGAATTCCTTGATGGCGGCGACGGTCCCCTTCGCGTCCGACACCAGCGTCTCGGCCGTCCCATGGTCGTCGCCGATCTTGGCAAGCACTCGCCGCGTCATCTCGCGGCGCCCGGCCTCGTCATCGGGAGGGACGACCACGCCGGGGAAATACTCGGCCCAGAGATGCCGGGCGAAGACGGCCATCTCGTTCTCAACGCGCGTCGCCTCGCTCTCGGCCTCGGCGAGGACCTCGTCGGCGGAAAGCCCGGCGTCCAGCTCGTAGTCGAGCTTCTTGACGAACTTCTCCCGGCCGATCCGCCACTCCTCGCCGCTCCGGGGGAGAACGTCGGCCTTGAGGAAGGCGACATAGCTCTTCAGAGCCTCAGCCAGCTTGGCGGCGGGGGCGGCCAGGTCGCCCTCGCCGGGCTTGTCGCCGGCCAGGACGAACAACTCGCCCTGGTAGAAGGAGACGGCCCCCTCAGCCTGACGGATGGCCGTCTCGACCTTCACGCGGGGAGGTTTGCCGATCGTCTTCCGGGCGGTCTCCAGAATCGCCGGCGCCTGCTCGATCCGCTTCTGGGCGTTCCGCTTGTTCACTTCGCGAGGGAGCGTGGACTGCGTCAGCAGCAGGTAGACGCTGCCGTTGACGTATTCGCCGTAGACGCGGGGATCGTCACGGAACGGGTCGAACGTCTCGCGAAGCCAGATCGACGACTCCAGGTGGCGGCGGAAGACGTCGAGATCGACCTTCCCCGCGGCCGAAAGCTCCGCGGGATTGATCTCCTTCTTGATCCGTTCGAGGGTCGTTTTCAGGAATTCGAGATTGGACCGGCGCGACTCGGGGGAGACGTCGTCGAGGCGGTCGTCGTAGGCGTGCTCTCCAAGCTGGGTCGCCGTCGTGGGCTCGCGACGGAACGTCTCCTGGAGGAAGGCGGCGAAGAGCGACTGAAGACGGGCGTCCTCCGAGACCTCGCCAGCCCTGACCCCCGCACACGCCATGATGATCACCGCGGACGACACGAGCGGGCGTAACATGGCAGCTCCCTTTCCTCGACCCGAGCGGGCCGGCTGAGAACCTTGTCAGAATTGATCCTGGATGGTAGAACGAGACGATACGATGAGGTGCGAAGCCCCGTCAAATTGAAGGCTCAGCCTGCGAACACGGCGACCTACTTGCGGGCTCGCCGTCCAGAAGACACCAGCCCTCCACCCTCCCGCCGGCCGCGCGAAGGGCCTCCGATTGACGGGAGGACCCGACGTCGCTTCCGTCGCCCCGGGCCGATTCACGACGAGTAACGATGGCCGCGTTGATGTCATCGCAGGTTTTGCTCATCCGCCCCGGCGCGACGCTCTACGACGAGCAGAACCGCGTCCAGGGCGTTCTCGACATCCCCCTCAGCGAACAGGGCCGCTCCGAGGTCGACCGGCTGGCCGAGCGCCTCGCCGCCCGTGGAGACGCTCCTCGCCTGGCGGCCCTTTACTGCGGGCCGGGGGAGAGCGTGGTTCGCACGGCCGAGATCGTCGGTAAGGCGTTGGGGCTGCGTCCCAAGCGGATCGATGAGTTCCGCAACCTCGACCAGGGGCTCTGGCAGGGCCTCCAGATCGAGGAGATCCGCCGTCGAAACACTCGCCTCTTCCGGCAGTGGATCGACGATCCTCGGACCATTCGACCACCCCAGGGCGAGACGATCGAGGAGGCGATGGAACGCGTCCGGGCGGCCTTCCGCCCTCTTTTCCGCCGCCACCAGTCCGAGGCGTTCGGGCTGGTCGCCGGCGAGCCGCTGGGCCGCCTGATCGCCGCTTACCTGAAACGCGTCCCCCGACTCCAGCTCGACGAATTCCTCCCCTGTTGCGGCTTCGAGCGGATCGAGGTCCACGCCGACGTCCTCGGCGGCAACGGCTCCTCTTGACAAGATCGCCCCGCCGGTGTGACCTGGGGGCTCCCCTGCACCGTTCCTACAGGAGTAAGATCGCCCATGGCCGCCAAAGGAGGACCCCTGCACGCCTGGCATGGGCATTTCGAAGCCAAGCGCGTCCCCGAAGGCGTCTGGATGCGCTGCGACGGCTGCGGCGCGACCCTCTTCCGCAAGCAGGTCGAGCAGAACCTCAGCGTCTGCCCGGAATGCAACCACCACATGCCCCTGACGGCTCAGGACCGCATCCGCCAACTCCTCGACACCGACACCTTCGAGGACTGGTTCTCCGACCTCAAGCCGGCCGACCCTCTGGAGTTCGACGACCGCCGGCCTTACCCCGAACGGGTCAAGGCCGAGCAAGCGCGGACCGGGCTCAACGAGGCCGCACTTGTCGGCCAGGGCTTCATCAAGGGCCGCCGCATCGTCTTCGGCATCACCGACAGCGGCTTCATCATGGGGAGCATGGGCTCGGTCGTCGGCGAGAAGCTGACCCGCGCCGTTGAGGAGGCCACTCGCCAGAAGCTGCCGCTGGTGATCGTCTCCGGCTCCGGCGGCGGGGCCCGGATGCACGAGGGGATCTACTCCTTGATGCAGATGGCCAAGGTCTCCACGGCTCTGGGACGCTATCGCTCTGCGGGGGGCCTGTTCATCAGCGTCCTGACCCATCCCACAATGGGAGGGGTCGCCGCCAGCTTCGCCTCGCTGGGCGATATCATCATCGCCGAACCGAAAGCCCTCATCGGCTTCGCCGGCCCCCGGGTCATCGAGCAGACCGTGCGCGAGCGACTCCCCGAGGGCTTCCAGACCAGCGAGTTCCACCTCCAGCACGGCTTCGTCGATCGGATCGTTCATCGCCGAGACCTCAAGAGCCTGATCGCCCAGCTCATCGACTTCACGACAGCCTGACAGTCTTCCCCCCCTTGCCGTCCTGTCCGAGCAGGTCGAGCAACAGGTTGTCGTGCGGGTAAGGATGGCCGAGGTACTGGCGGAAGCCCTCGGCCTTATCGACGCCGATCTCCTTCCCGCGGACCTCGCCCCAGCGCTTCTGGCTCTCCAGGTACTCGTCGATCCCGTGCTGCCGCAGCAGCCACTCCCGCTGGCTGGCGTGGCAGGCGAGCATTTCACGCTTGGTCTCGAAGACGTCGGTCACGTCGACGTGGAAGGCCACCGGCAAGGGGCGACCGTCGCGGTCGATCCCTTCCAGTGAGTCGACGAAATACAGGTGGGGGATGTAGTCGATCGCCTTCGCCGGCTCCCACTGCCGGGTCGCGTAGTTCGGACAACCGGCCGCGAAGCAGGCGTCGCGAACCAGCAGGCTGGTCATCTCGTGGTCGCAGAGGTAGTCGACCGGCGGAGCAGTCAGGATCACGTCGGGCCGAATCCGCCGAACGGCCTCCGTCACGCGCCGTCGCGACTCGTCGTCGTTAAAGATGGCCAGGTCCCGGAATTCCAGGCAGAGATACTCGGCCCCGATCAGGTCGGCCGCCGCCTTGGCCTCGGCGCGGCGGATGGCGGCGATCGCCTCGCAATCGTGCTCGGCGCTGCCGCAATCGCCCGGAGTCATCGTGGCGATCGTCACAGCGTGGCCACTCTTTAGGAGCAGAGCCAGAGCCCCCGCACACTGAAATTCGACGTCGTCGGGATGGGCGTGGATGGCCAAAATGCGCTTTTGTGTGTGCATCGGTGATGGGTCCGAATCCGTCGGCGGTGGAAAAAAGAACCGGCTCAGGGTACCCCAGGGAGTACGCCTAAAGCAAGAATCGGGATGATGTTGCGCTCCAATTCAGAAGTCCGTGCAAGGGATGGATGGGTTGTAGCCGAAAAATGTATTGGCGTGCGCTAGACGACCGCTGTACATTACCCACAAAGGGCCAGGTAGTGATCGCCCGTCCGCTGCGCTTATTTCCATGCCCCGACGGGCTGCCCGGCCGTCTTGCGACCCCACCCGAACGGAGCCCACCATGGCCGACCTCGACTCGCTCACATCGCGGCAACGCGAGATCTACAGCTTCATCAGGAGCAAGATTCAAGGACGAGGCTACGGTCCCACGGTGCGGGAAATCGGTCTTCATTTTCAGATCAAGAGCCCTAACGGCGTGATGTGCCACCTGAAGGCACTGCAGAAGAAGGGCTTGATCCACCGCGAGCCCAACATGTCGCGCGCGATCCAGCTTCTGGACGACCCCACCACGGCTCAGCCGGCGGGCGGGTTGAAGCTGGTGGGTCGGATCGCCGCCGGCCAGCCGATCGAGGCGATCGAGCAGGACGACGAGTTGACCTTTTCCGACTGGGTCGAGGACGGCGGCAAATTCGCCCTCCGGGTGACCGGCGAGTCGATGATCGAAGAGCACATCGCCGACGGCGACTACGTCGTGATCAAGCAACAGGACCAGGCTCGCGACGGTCAGATCGTGGCGGTCCGCGACGAGGACGGCGAGGCGACCCTCAAGAAGATCTTTCGAGACCGGGGACGCGTCCGCCTCGAACCGGCCAACCGCACCATGAAGCCGATCTTCCGCGATCACGTCGACATCCTCGGCGTGCTGGTCGGCGTCGTCCGCAAGTACTGACCGCCCGTCCGGCTTGACGGCGTCCGGCGGCGTCCGGATCATCGAGGGCCGGTTGGGGGACGTCCCCCAGCTCGGCCCGTCGAACCGCCCCTTTGCGGGCGGACCTGGAAGGATCGCATCAAGCCCATGGAACCGGACGCCTCCGCCCCCGCCGACCTTGTCAAGCTCTTCACCGACGGCGCCTGCAGCGGCAACCCCGGCCCTGGCGGCTGGGCCTACATCCTCCAGCATCCCGCCAGCGGCCAGGAGCGCAGTGAGGCCGGCGCCGAGTGGGAGACCACGAACAACCGGATGGAGTTGACCGGCCCGATCGAGGGGCTCGCCTCGCTGAAGCGGCGATGCACCGTCGAGCTGGTGACGGACAGCCAGTACGTCGCCAAGGGGATCAAGGAGTGGATGCCCAACTGGAAGCGCCGGGGCTGGCAGCGGAAAGAGGGGAACGCCCTCAAGCCCGTAATGAACGTGGACCTCTGGAAGCGGCTCGACGAACTGCTCGCCGCCCATGACGTCCGCGTCACCCACGTTCTCGGCCACCGAGGCCACGTCGAGAACGAAGCCTGCGATCGCATGGCTGTCGAAGCTTACAAGGAACTCAAACGCAACGGCCGACCGGTTTGACGGCGGCTTCGATTGGCTTTGATTGCGGAGTGGACCGCACGCCCCCGCGCATCGCAAAATCTTACCCAGAAACGCCTTGCATGATCCTCGGTAAACCCGCGATCGGCTTCGATCGTCCATTTTCGCCGATGCCGTTCTCGATTCCGCCACGCGTCGAGCCAACCCCTTGATCCGGGGAGTGTCGGGCCGCGGCGTCATGAGACGGCTGGCCGAGTCTCGCGGCGGGTTCGGGTTCGATTGGGTTCGACCGCTGACCGCGCAGGCCGACCCCACGTGACGCAAACCACAGCAAGGAATCGGCCTGCGTGAATCCCGGTCTTGCGGCGATTGGGTTTGTTTGGTCATTCCGCGTCGATCCTCGTGCCGTCAAAGCCGCCCTGGTCTCACCCCGGATGGGGCGGTGCCAGGGCGACTCTTCCAAGTAGGAGGATACGACCAGAATCCGATTACTGACGCGAGATTACGCCGTCAGCCGAGGACGCCGGAAACGGCCTCGCGAGCGCGGATCATGAGGGGGCTGTCCGGCTTCCTCGCCCCGGGTAAGTAGTACATCGCGGCGGCGGCGAGTCGGGGATGCCATCTCGGGTCGCTGACGTTCAGGGATTCTTCCCAGATCGCCGCGCCGTATTTGTAGTCGTGGCTGTCCGTCGCCTTGCGGAAGATCATCTTCGAGGCCGTGTCGAAGACGGCGAGCGGCGAGCCTCCGCGTGTGAGGTACGCGATCGTCTCGGCCGCGGCGCGGGCCCGGTCGCGGCCGACGGCGTCGAAGATCCGTTCGACGGCTTCGGGACCGGTCGAGGCGGCCGTCTCTTCCGTGATGGCGTCGATCTTCACGGGGGTCGGGCTCTTGACCCGCTCACGATAAAGCGGCTGCCAGCCGACGGCCTGAAGGAGGGCCAGCTTGCGGGTAGTCTCGTCGCCGCTGGCGCCGTAGATGAAGTGGAGCGCGTTCGCGGCGGTGGTCGCGTGGACGGCGATGATGCCGGAATTCCGCATCATCAACTCGCCCGCGAAGAGGAGCGCAGCATCCCAGATCGAGCCGGGAGCGATCCCCTGCCCCAGCATCTCCACGACCTTCGCGGACGCCTCCTCGGGCGAGGCCTCGCGAAGCGCCTCCAGCAGAGCGATCGTGGCCGCGGGGTCGGGCTTGCCGGCCTGCCAGTCGGGACCGATCTTCGAGGCGTTGCGAAGGTTTTCCTCATAGGGGCCGACGGGAACGGGCTTGTCGTTGCCGTGGTCGAGCATCGCGTAGGCCAGGCATCGCAGGACCGGTTCGGCGTGCTCCCAGCCGATCGCCTGGAGGGTCCGCCAGCTCTGGGCGGCGAAAATCGCCTTATGACCGATGTCGCGCTGGTCGCGAACGGCCATCCGCCAGAGCGGCTCCATCGCCTCGGCCGCGCCGGCGGCCCGGCAAAGGCCGGCGACCGAGACGTCGGCTCCGTCCACGTCCCAGGCCTCCATCGCGCGGACGAAGGCCTCCTTCGCCTGGTGGGGCTTCGGCACCCGGGCCTCGTCGACGGGTCCTAGCGACCAGTCCCCTTCGGCCACGTCTTTGGCCTGGGAGTTCTTGAAGTTGTCGAGAGCCCAGAAGAGGGGGAGAAGCCGGTCCGACACCGGCGCGGACTGGCCCAGGTAGTGGGCCGAGTTGATGACCATCACGGCGTGGAACTTGAACCCCACCGGTCGAGGCTGGATGTTCCGGACGCCGGCCAGGAACAGCCCGCCCAGCAAAAGTCGGTACGAAAGCCCCCCCTTCAACTCGGCGACGGCCTTCTCGAAAACCCCGTCGCGCGGAGTTTCCTCGATCCAGCGGACGACCGGCTCGATCTCAGGCCGGAGCCGCACGAGATCAGGCCGGACCCTGGCCTCTTCCGCACCAGCGGCCAGCCCGAGCCGCTCCCAGCCGCCCAGCGCGGCGCCCGCGACCGAAGCCGAGCGCAAGAAATCGCGACGAGGGAATCCCCGATCCATGATTGCCTCCCTTCCGCACGACGCCTCTGAAACGCCTCGACTGTCATCGTAGACGGGCGGCGTGGCGAAGGGAATCGAGCACCATGGGAGGGTCGCCCCCGCCGATTTCACATCTGCTGAAGCTGGTTGATCTTGTTGTAGAGCGTCTTGAGGCTGATTCCCAGCTCCTTGGAAGCGGCCGGCTTGTTGCCGTTGTGCTTCTCCAGAACGACCTGGATGTAGCTCATTTCGATGTCTCGGAGAGTGGGCGAGCCTTCCGGAATCGCGAAATGCGGACCGCCGACAGCCTGCGACGCCCCGGCCTGGGGACGGTTCTTGGCCGGAAGCTGGGTCGGCAGGTGTTCGGGACGGATCGGCCCGTTGCCGGCGAGGATCAGGGCGCGTTCGACGGCGTTGGCCAGCTCACGGATGTTGCCCGGCCAGTTGTGCGCCGTGAGGACCTCGACGGCCTCGGGCGAGATGGAGGTCTCGGTCAGCCCACGGCGGGCCGCGTAGCGCGAGATCATGTGTCGGGCCAGCTCCGGGATGTCGTAACGACGGTCCCGAAGCGGCGGCAGGATGATCTCGAAGGTGTTGAGCCGGAAGAAGAGGTCCTCGCGGAACTGGTCGTTGGCGACCATTTCCCGGAGGTCGCGGTTGGTGGCGCAGACGACCCGGACGTCGACGCGAAACGGCTCGTTCTCGCCGACGCGGCGGATCTCGCCGCACTCCAGGAAGCGGAGCAGCTTCACCTGGACGGATTTGTCCAACTCACCCACTTCGTCGAGGAACAGCGTGCCGCCGTTGGCGACCTCGAACAGCCCCTTGCGGTTGGTCTCGGCCCCGGTGAAGGCTCCCTTGCGATGCCCGAACAGCTCGCTCTCGACGAGGTTCTCCGGAAGGGCCCCGCAATTGACCGGGATGAAGACGCGCTGGGAACGCTCGCTGCGATCGTGGACGTTGCGTGCGACCAGCTCCTTGCCGGTGCCGGTCTCGCCCAGGATCATCACCGTGGCGTCGGTGGGGGCGATCGTGTCGATGAGTCGCTTAACCTGCTGCATGGCCGGCGTATCGCCGATGATCAGCGGGGCGCCCTCGGCCGCCTTGAGCCGGCTCTCCAGCGCGACGGTCTTGTTCGCGAGGTCCCGGCGCTCGGCGACCCGGTTGAGGATCACCTCCAGCTCGGCCCACTTGCAGGGCTTGGTCAGATAGTCGAAGGCGCCGAGCCGCAGCGCCTGGACGGCCGTGTCGACCGTGGCGTGGCCGGTCAGAAGGATGACCTGGGTCTCAGGGCTAAGCTGCTTAATCTGGGTGAGAACGTCGATCCCCGTGATCCCGGGCATACGGATGTCGAGCAGGGCGACGTCGAAGCTGCTACGTTCCAGAGCTTTCAACGCGGCGGTGCCGTCGGGGCAGACGGTGACCTCGTGGCCCAGTCGGGGCAGTTCCATCTGCATCAAGTCGCGGAGGTGCGCCTCGTCGTCGGCGAACAGGATCCGCAAACCTCCCCGATGCGACTTGTCGATCATGGCTTCCTCCCTGACCTCTTCCCGAGCCTGGCAATTCCGTTTGTTTCGTGTCGTCGCGGGGCGTCATGCGGCGTGGACGTGCGAGCCTCGAGTCTCGCTGTCGCCCAGGGCTTCGGCCTTCTCGGACGGGTGTATGGGCAGCCGAACGCGGAAGGTCGATCCCTTGCCGACGCCCTGGCTGGTCGCGGTGATTTCGCCGTGGTGCTGATTGACGATCCGATGCGTGATCGAGAGCCCCAAACCCGTCCCCTTGCCGTCGCGGCGGCGGGTGAAGAAGGGCTCGAAGATGTTCTCCAGGACGTCGGGGGGCATCCCGCAGCCGTTGTCGACGAAGCTGATCTCCGCCATGCCGTGGTCGTAGCGGACGTCGATCCGCAGCGTCCCGCCGGCGTCCATCGACTCCAGCGCGTTCACCGCGAGGTTCAGGACGACCTGCTTGATCTCCTGGCTGTCGACGTGGGCCAGCACGGCCTCCTTGGGCTGGAAGAGGATCGTCTTCCCCCGGTACTTGCCGATGTGCCGGATCATGTCGACCACCCCCTGGATCAGGCTGGGGAGGTCTGACCGCTCGCGCTTGATGTCGCCGCAGCGGGCGAAGTCGAGGAGCTTTTCGGTGATGTTCTTACACCGGAAGGCCTCTTCCTGGATCATCTTCAGATAGTTGGAGATCACCCGATGGTCGGGATCGTCGGCCGAACCCGCGAGCGCCCCCACGCGATTCTCCAGGGCCTCGGAGCAGAAGGCGATCGAGGCCAGCGGGTTGTTGATTTCGTGGGCCACCCCCGCGGCGAGGAAACCCACGCCCGCCAACCGCTCGGAACGGACGAGTTGTCGACTGCGCTCGTGGACCTGCTGCTCGAGATCGGCGTAGGTCATGCTGATCCGGGCGGTCATCTCGTTGAAGGCGGCGGCCAGGTCTTCCATCTCGTCGCCCGAATTCAGGTCGATCTTGTAATCGAACGACCCCCGAGCGACCCGCCGTACGCCTCGCTGGAGGAGCCGGACCGGGTTGAGCACCCAGCGCTGGAAGAGGGCCATCAGACCGCAGAGCATGGCCAGCACGATCAGCGACGCCGTCCAGACGATGACCCGGCTCGCCTGGTATTGCATCTTGGACATCGAGAGGATCTCGAAGAAGTCCTCGTGCAGTTCCTTGGGCAGCAGCATGACGATGTGCTTGAGCCGCTCGATCCGCGACGGCAGGTCGACGGCCGGTTCGAGTTGGGGGAGCATCTCCGGGTGCTGGGCGATGAAATAGGTCGTCCCGAGGAGCATTGGTGCGACGGCGGGACCTTCCGGTCGAAGTTCGTTGAGGAGCGTCGCCAGACCGTCGTCCAGCAGGAATGAGAGCCCTAGCTCATCCAGTCCGCTGTTGGCGCGGTTGCCGCGCATTGTGTTCTGCTTGAGTTCCTGAAAGTAGCCCGTGAGGGCTTCGCGGGCCGTCGACGCGACGTCAATGAGGGCGGCCCGCTCCTCTTCCGTACGCTCGCGAGGGGCGTGGAGCCGGAAGACGGCCTCGATGAGGTCCTTGGAGGCCCCCAGCTCGCGAAGCTGGTCGGTGAGCGAGAGGTTGCTGACGTGGAACGCGTGCAGCCCGAAGATCGAGCCCCCCATCAGGATGAGCATCATCCCGACGACCACGCAAAGGCCGACCATCAGCTTGAGGCGAATCGGCCAACGGACCATCACGACCTCCTTGTCGCCCAGGCGCGCACGAGCTTCCCGATGCTTTCCCCCTCGTCCTACCGGGGTCGAGCCGAGACCTTATACCAGAACTCCCGAAATCGCTCAAATCCGACTCAAGAATCAGTCGAGCGAAGTCGGGGATGATCGAATTCAGCGTTCCGAGAAACTGACGGACAGGCGCGCCGAAACACGCTAAAATGAAGTCATGAAACAGGTAACGAATCAGCTCAAGCCCAGCGATTCCCACGTTGATGAGGTGCATCGAGCACTCGCCAAGGTGATTCGGCCGGAATACCTTGTGAGATCTGGCTCTCAACTCCAAACCCGGCGTTCTCGGTGATTCGGGCCATCGAGATGATCGAGCAAGGGGAGACCGGCCGAATTCTGCTGAATGATCTACGAACTCGAATCGGGCGCACCAGGCTGAACCGGGCTACCTCAGTGGAAGTCCATCTGGTCGACTTCAATCTCTGAAGAGGACCGGCCTATGCCGATGTTCGTTCACTTGACTGCTGAGTCGCTTGCAGCCCAGATCCGTGGCAATGGGATCAGCCGACTCCGTCGGTCAAACACGTCACACCCAGGCGGAGTCTTCGCGGTACCAGTAACCCGAAATTTCTACGTTTCGCATCAGTGGCTGCGTGAGTTGAAACGCCGCGGTCAGGGTCCCATCGTCGGAATCTACTTCCGTATCCCTGACCTCGAATCGGTTTGGATCGGGCATTACGGCGGTCCACACGAGGAGGTTACCGCCGCTGTAGCCGCAGCGACCTTCTCCGAATCGCACGATCGGCAGGGATGGGAGGTTATCATCCCTCGGCGGATCGCGGGAAAGGAGATCCATCGCGTCCGTTCGCTGCCGCAAGTTGTGGGCTGGCGATATTCTCCGGACGCCAAGGGCAAACCACCCTTTTGCACTTGCAAGTTCTGTACTCGCGGAGAGTACGGAGCGGCTCGACTGCGGGCGCGGCTCGGCTCACCCAACGACTAACCTGGGGCAGTTCATGTCCTTCAACGGATCATCCCCAGCCAGTGGGCAGCCCCAGCAACTCCGATGACGGCCAGCAGGCCGGCGGCGAGGCCGTAGCGGACGCGGCGGACGTGGCGCTGGAAGGCGGCCTCGCGTTCGGGGGCGGCGGCGAGCTTCTGGAGGAAGGCGATGCGGCTCGCGATGCTGCCGTGACGCCAGGATTTGGTCTCGGGATCGATGCCGTTCTGGCGGGCCACGGTCGCCAGGGCGTCGGCGAAGATCCGGACGCCGGTCGGACAGACGCGGTCGATGGGACGGCCGTCGTCGACGAGGGCTTCCAGGTCGACGTGGGGCGGGCAGTCCTCCGAATCGCAGGAGACCGCCTTGCAGCCGTAGACGTCGGCCTGACGCTCGAATCGGCGTGACAGCTGGCCGAAAAGGAGCCAGAAGACTCCGCCGATCCCCACGGCGACCGTCAGGCCCTCGACGACGTCGCGAACCGTCGACGGGCCCGAGGGATCGACGGTGGTCAGGTGCGAGATCCAGGCCTCGAGGCCGGTGAAGACGTCGGAGGCCATCGTCAGGACCGTCAGACAGCCGACGAAGAAGAACAGAAAGAACGGCAGGTGTCGGTGCGCGACGTGGCCGATCTCATGGCCGAAAACGGCGGCGATCTCCGTCGGCGTCAGTGAGTCGATGAGGGCGTCGGAAAGCAAGACGTAGCGGAACCTCGGCAGGACGCCCGTCACGCAGGCGTTGACCATCGCGTGGTCGGTGTCCCAGACCAGCACGTCGCTGCAACGGAAGCCCGACCGCCGCGAGATCGCCTCCAGCCGGTTCCGGAGCGGCCCGTCGGGGAGCGGACGGGTCGGCCAGGCCATCCGAATGAACAGAGGCGAGAGGACCAGGATCAGAAACCCGAGCAGGGCCAGCTCGGCCGTCTCGGCCGCCGGATCGTCCCGCGTTTCCGGCCAGAACCGTCCGAAGACGTCGTTGCGAAGCACGAAGATCAGGATGATCGGCATCGCCAAAGCCAGCGCCTGACGCGTCTTGAGGTAGAGATGCCTTGCGACCCGCGCGGAGGCGTGCGAGACCGGCAGCCCGTGGATGGCCCGTTCGCCGTAAAAGAGGCCCCACCACGTCAGGATCTGCATGAACAGAAACGGCGCGATCGTCAGCACGTCGTCGACGAGGACCGAGCCCCGCCATCCCCAGGAATCGTTCACGACCCCGGCCCACCCCCAGCCGTGGATCATCCAGCCGAAGGCCGCCAGGGTGAGAACGGCGACCAATCGCGAGCCATAGAAGAAGACTCGCCGCACGCGGGAGGTCGCGTACCCCTTGCCTCGGACGCGCCAGGCCGTCCAGAGTCCCAGGGTGAAGGCGGCCGAGGCCACGGCCAGGCTTGCGGCGACCGTTCGAATCGTCGTGGCGATGACGTCGTCCGGCGGCGACCCCGGCGCATCGAGGCCGAAAGCGAGAAAAAGGGCGATCAGAAACGGGATGGGGATCATGGAATCCTGGTGCGGGCGTCACGGCTTGAGAGGGGCGGACGGCGACCGTCCGGACGAAGATCTCGCCGGCCGAATTATCCGAACGATTTCCGCCCGCCGTCAAGGGGAGGGGTCGAGACCCGGCTCGTCGGAGAGTCGTTTGCTCGAGGCTGGCGCCCAGCCGTCGGTACGTCGGCGAGTGGCTTCCATCTCGGTCGGCAGCGGCTTGCGACGCTCGGTGCGCGTGGGGGGCTCGGCCGGAGGCGGGGTTTCCTCGTCGATCGGATCCCGATCAGCATCGAGGGCGACTCGGGAGCCCTTTTCGGCCAGGACGGAACGGACGGCGGTGGGGAGGCTGTCGCGAAGCTCGCGGAAGGCGGTTTTCAGCTCGTCTTGCTGCGTCTGATAGGCGTGGACGCTCCGGCGCAGGCCCTCGATCGTCTCGACCTGAGCGACGGCTCGGCGGTTGTCGTCGACCGACCGTTCGGAGAGGTCGTCGTACTGGTTGCGGTAGGTGAGAAGCTGATCCTTGAGCTGATCGTTCTCAGAACGGAGAGCCTGAATGTAGCGATGGCTCTCTTCCAGCCGCTGGCGAGAGCCGAACTGGTTGCATCCAGGCGCGGTCAGGGCGCAGGCCAGCGCGAGGATCGACCAGGCTCGTCGTCTCGGCGCGGGGGTCATGCGTCCCGATTCCCTCCGGGGCCGTCCGCGATCGTCGCGCGGATGCGCAACGCGACCCGTCTGCGTCCGAATGGAGGTGACGGGTCAAGGCGTCTCGCGGGGCTCAGCGGGGTCGTCTTAGCGGATTCCGGCCGATCGGGCAAGGCCGATGCGGCCGGAATCCACCGGAGACGATCATTGGAAGACGAGGCCGGAGATCGACTTGACGAGTCCGGAGGCGACGCCTCCCTCGTGGAAGTCGTAGAGGTTCCGGACCAGGTCGTAGGCCAGGAACGAGGAGAGCAGGACGAAGAAGCTGGCGGCGGCCAGCAGACCCACGGAGAGGCCGTCCCAATCGGCGGCCGGCTCACGCGAGATGACCATGCCCGGCGAGGCCGAGGAGGTCGAGGGGGTGTCGTCCGACGCCCAGGCGGTCGCCATTTCGCTGGAGACGGCGTCGTCGAAGCCGTCGTCTTCCTCGTCGTCGTCCTCGGTGATGCCCGAGGGGGCCATCGCCGTGGCGGCGTTGATGTCGACGTCTTCCTCGTCGATCGCGAAGACTTCCGAGGCGCTGTCGCTGTCTTCCAGGTCGAAGTCGCTGCCGGCGTTGAGCTGGACGGTCTTGTCGTCCGACTCGTCGTCGAGGGCGGCGTCGACCTCGAAGTCGGTGTCGTCGAAGATATCCTTCTCGGCCTTGGCGACGGCCGGCGGGGGCGTGGCGGACAGGCCGGGCTTGGGCTTGGACGGGGCGGCCGGCCTGGCCTTGCTGGTGGGGAGTTCCTCGTCGCTGAGCGGGGCCAGCTCGATCGACTCGCCGCCGCTGAAAGCGCCCAGCAGGTTGATGCCGGAGTCGCTGGGCCGGGACAGGTTGATGCCGGAGAGGTTCGGGTCGGCCGCGGTGACGTCCGAATCGCTCGGCTTCAGCGGGGTCGCCTCGAATTCGTCGCTGGCGTCCAGAGCGCTCAGCTCGAAGTCGCTGCCCGATTCGGGCTGGAGAGCGTCGACGAGTTGCTCGCTGGAGGGCTTCAGCTCGAAGTCGCTGTCGGCCGAGGCGGCCGACATCTCGGACGACGAGCCGACGCGGCCGGGACTGATGCCGCTGTCGGACGCGCCGGAGGCCGGGATCAGCATGTGCTCCGAGGTGTCGTCCTTGATGAGGGTGACGTCGGAGTCGCTCGGGACGCGGCCGGGAGAGGCGAGCCGGACGTCAGAGTCGCTGGCGCCCTTGTATTCGGGGACCAGGCGGACGTCGGAGTCGCTGGGACGCTTGCCGCTCGTGGACATGCCGATGATGACCGAGCTGGAGCCGGTCACCGGGTTGGGCGGGACCGACAGGTCGTCGATCATCAGGTCGTGCTCGCCGGATCCGCTGTCGCCGGTCACGCCGAAGTGCATCGTCTCGGCGCCGAGGTCCGGCTTGGCCGCGCCGAGCTGGAACTCGGAGAGATCCAGCTCGTCGAGGTCGGCGGCGCTGGCGGCCGGGGCTTCCAGGTCGGAGAGCCGCAGCTCGGCGTCGCTTCCCAGGCCGTGGCGGCGGGCGAGCTCATCCACGTCGGCGACGCGGAACCGCCAGGTGCCGCCGTCCAGAAACGCGCGGACTTCTCGGGACTGAGCCTTCGCCTTCAGTTCCTCAGGACTCATCCCCAGGACGCGGGCGGCTTCTTCAAGCGTGTAGAACTGAGCCATGGATAGGGTCCTCGCGATCATATCGGCCCGAGGGCCGTGGGGGGTCGATTCCAAAGTGGGCCGAGGACCGTGGCCGAGGCTCTCCCGACTAGCGGTCCTTGGTGGGTCGTCCGGCAGGAGACGATGCTTTCACCGTCGCCTCGATGGCGCCGGGTTCCGGCGCCTGGTTGTTGTACTGATCCAGCTTGAGGTCCCATTCGTACCGCCGGGCGGCTTCCAGCTTCAGCATCCCCTTGGGGTTGCTCGGGTCGACCCGGTACACGGCCATCGCCTGCGCTTTCGTGTCGACCAGAAACAGCCACTGGCCCTGCTGGTTCCCCGGGGGGGTCGTGACGAAGGCCATCGTCCCGCCGGCTTCGCCGCCGGCCGTCGGCCGGACCGGGAAGCCCCGGGACGAATCGCCCCGCAAGGCGCCGGCGTCCGCCGCCGTCTGGGCCGCCAGCTCCGGACCTCGCGCCCCTGCCAGCCAGGAGACGGCGACGCCCACGATCAAGCCGGGAAGACCGAATCGCGCCACCCCGTTCCAGTCGCGTACCTTCATCTCGTCCCCCTCCCTGAGCACCCTTCGCCGACGTCCATCCCAGACGCCGACCCCTCGCCGCGGGGAGAAACTCCCGCGCACGGCAAAGGACGTTCGACTTCAGTCTATCACACGCTTTACGGGAAATTCGTTGCTTCCGACCCCGGATCGAGGTCGTCGAGGTCGGCTGGAAATGGGGCGGAGAGGCCCTTCGCCGACTTCTTGATTTTTTATTGTAAGATTTCGGACTCAGCCGGCAAGACCACCCTCAGAGTCCTCCCAACCGGCAGGTCCTTCGATCCTCCACGCAGGCGCTTGCAAAAGAGGTCGACTCGCGGTAAGTTGTTAAACAATTGCCGTAGCTTCCGAAGAGGTGGTTGCGGCGAACCCACGACCACACCCGCCTTTGACGCCGGCGGGCTCGCCGATGGTTCCCGAATTCCCGCCCCTGCCCGAGGGACGCCGCCATGACCGGACCCCGACGCCGAGACCTTTGCGGGCGAATCCTGCTGACGACGTTCCTGGCGGCCTCGGCCGCGACGACCGTCTGGGCCGATGATCCCGTCGACGCTCTGATCGGATCGCCGACCTCGGTGAAGATCGAACCCCCGGACGCCCTGATGGTCGGCCAGCGAGCCAACGCCCGCCTGATCGTCACGGCGACCTACGCCGACGGCTCCGTCCGCGACCTGACCCGCGCCCTCGAGTGGTCGAGCGAAGACCAGAACGTCGCGACGGTTTCCAAGACCGGCCTGGCGACCCCGAAGGCGAACGGCAAGTCCGTGATCACCGCCCGCAAGGGGAGCGTCGAGGTTTCAACGACCGTCCGGGTCGAGGGGATGGACAAACCTTCCCCCGTCAGCTTCCGTCGCGACGTGGTCCCCGCGCTCAGTCAGGCGAGCTGCAATATGGGGGCCTGTCACGGCACCCCGACCGGCAAGGGTGGGCTCAAGCTGAGCCTTCGCGGCTACCTGCCTGACCAGGACTTCATCACGTTGAGCCGCGAATCGGGCGGCCGGCGCATCAACATGATGGACGCCGACGCCAGCGTCATCCTCCGCAAGCCGCTCGGCGAAGCCCCCCACGAGGGCGGCATCCGCCTGAAGCGCGATTCCAAGGCCTTCGAATATCTCCACGACTGGATCGCCGAGGGCGCCCACGACGACCCGAGCTCCTCCGAGCCGGTCAAACTGGAGATGCTCCCCGGCGCCCGCGTCCTCAACGCCCCGGCGAAGAACCAGCAGCTCGTCGTGATGCTGACCCTGGCCGACGGCTCGCGGAAGGACGTCACCTCGATCTGCTATTACGACTCGTCAAACCCGGACGTCGCCGAGGTCGATTCCACGGGCTACGTGAACTTCAAGAACCGGGGCGAGGCGGCGATCATCGCCCACTATCTCAGCCTGGTCGCCAGCGTCCGGCTGACGCATCTCGTCGAGGTCCCCGGCTTCGCGGCCGTCGACGTCCCCGAAGACAACGTGGTCGACCATACGGTCGTCGCCAAGCTCAACCGGATGCGGATCGCCCCGTCCGAGAACTGCTCCGACGCTGAGTTCATCCGCCGAGTCTACCTGGACGTCATCGGCGTCCTCCCCCGCCCCGAGGAGGTTGAGGCGTACCTGAAGGACAGCCCGGCCGACCGTCGCGGCAAGGTGATCGACGCCCTCCTCGAACGGCCGGAGTTCTACGACTTCTGGGCGTTGAAGCTGGCCGACGTCCTCCGATCCAACGGCCGACTGATCGATCCCAAGGGAGCCTACGTCTTCCACCGCTGGATCCGCTCGGCGCTGGAGTCGGGGATGCCGATGGACCGGTTCGTCCAGGCCCTGCTCTCTTCGGACGGCTCGACCTTCTCCAACCCGGCCACCAACTACTACCGGATCAGCCGGGAGCCCGAGGCGGCCGTCGAGACCACGGCTCAGCTCTTCCTGGGCGTCCGGATCCAGTGCGCCAAGTGCCACAACCACCCCTTCGAGCGCTGGACGCAGGACGATTACTACGGCTTCGCCGCCTTCTTCTCGCAGATCGGCCGGAAACCGGGGGCCATCCCCGGCGAGGAGGTCGTCTACGGCACCGGAGCCGGCGACGTGAAGCAGCCCCGGACGGGCAAGGTCATGCCCCCCAAGGCCCTGGGCGGCCCCGTTCTGGAAGACGCCGCGACCGACCGTCGCGCCCGCCTGGCGACGTGGCTGACCTCCAAGGAGAACCCGTTCTTCGGCAAGATCCTGGTCAACCGGATCTGGTATCACCTGATGGGCCGGGGGATCGTCGAACCCGTCGACGACTTCCGCGACTCCAATCCGCCCTCAAACGACGAGTTGCTCGACGGCCTGGTCAAGGAGTTCGTCGCCGGCGGATTCCAGCTCAAGCCGCTGATCCGAACGATCGTCCAAAGCCGCACTTACCAGCTTTCGGCGACGGCCAACCCGCTGAACAAGGACGACTCGATCTACTTCTCGCACGCCGCCACGAAGCTGCTCCCGGCTGAGGTGCTGCTCGACGCCATCTGCGACGTCACCGGCACGCCCAACGCCTTCCCGGGGCTCCCCCCGGCGGCCCGCGCTTGCCAGATCCCCGACGGCAAGATGGACGACCCGTTCCTCAAGACCTTCGGCCGTCCTGCCCGCGAGTTGGCCTGCGAATGCGAGCGCGAGACCGACTCGAATCTCTCGCAGGCCCTCCAGCTCATCGGCGGCTCGACTGTGAACAACAAGCTCCGCTCCGACGGCGGCCGGATCGCCGGCCTCGCCAAGAGCGGCAAGCCCCCTGAGGCGATCGCCGAGGACCTCTACCGCATCGCCTTCAGCCGCTCCCCCAACGCCGCCGAAACCGAAGCGGCCGTCAAGCACCTCAAGGATTCGAAAGACCTCCGCGCCGCCGTCGAAGACCTGGCGTGGGTGTTGATCAACTCCAAGGAGTTCCTGTTCCGGCATTGATCGTCGGACCTCATCGAACAGGACGTGATAGACTCCCTCATTGGAGTCCGTCCCGAATCTGTTCGATCGAGGTTCTTCGCCGTGAGCTCGACCCACAACGAGCGTGTTCTCGTCGTCCCTGCCGCCGAGCTTGACCGTCTGGGCCGGTTCCAGGGGTTCCACGCGGACGCCGACCGTTACCTCTCCGTCCTGCTCAAGCCGGAGAACACGTCGTTCCGTCCTCGGTCGGAGGTCGAGACCGACCCTAGCCTGAAGCAGATCATTCCCTACGTCGTGCTCCGGTCGGCGGGAAAGGTTTTCTGCTACACGCGGGGGGGGTCGCAGGGAGAGAAGCGGCTGCACTCGCTCCGCTCGCTGGGCGTCGGTGGGCACGTCGACGAGGCCGACGCCGGCGGCAACTGCGGCTTCGAGGCCTACGATACGGCCATGCGCCGGGAGCTTGAGGAGGAGGTCGACATCCAGAGCCCGGGCGTCCTCAAGCTCGCCGGCCTCATCAACGACGACGCCACGCCCGTCGGCGAGGTCCACCTGGGCGTCGTCCACATTTACGACCTGGAGGAGCCCCTGGTCTCCCCTCGCGAGGAGGGTCTGGCCGCCAGCGGCTTCGTGCCGATCGCCGAGTTGCTAGAAGATCGCGACCGCTTTGAGACCTGGTCGCGGTTCTGCATCGACGAGTTACTGGCCGAAGCCTGATCCGGTTTGTGGACTCGCCACGGCCTGCGGGCTGGGGGACGGACCCGGCTGGCGCTCGTCGAGCCACTTGAGGACGGCCGGGAAGATCTCGACCGGGGCGTGCTTGCTCCAGACGAGGTCGCAGTGCCCGTACCGGCCGCGGCTTCCGGCTTTCTCGCCGAAGACGAGCAGCGTCTTATCTGGGCTCCCGAGCCGATCGAAGGTCCTTTGGGTCGATGGCACGTCGGAGATCAGGTCGGTCTCCCCCGCGATCATCAGAGTCGGGACGACGACCTCGGTCAGGTGATCGGCGTAGTCGATCCGATCGTCGGCCGAGAGCAGATGCCCGTACCGCAGGTAGGGGGCGAACTGCCGGAGCGCCCCCGGTCCGGGATCCTCCAACGTGTAGCCGTAGAACCGGGAGACCGTCCGGTCGTCCACGTTCTCGGCCGTGTAATAGAAGCGGTCGATCCTGTCCATTCCGGGCAGGCGAAAGTACGTCAGCGGACGGCCGAGCCTTCCAGCGCTGGCGATGGACAGCAGCGTCCGGATGCCGCCGTTGGCGGAGAGCATCTGGTTCTGCGGAGTCGTCGCCTGGATGATGGTGCTCCCCATCCCGACGAAGTTGGCGATGCGCCAGGGCTCGGTGCTGAGCTGCTGGAAGGGGAACATGACCATCCCTCCCAGGCTGTGGCCGACCCAGTTGACCTGCTTCATCCCCGTCTGCTGTTCGACGTGCTCCAGGATCGCCGGCATGTCGTAGCGGACGACGTCGTCGAGCGTCCAGTTCGACTCTCCGCGCTCTCGGAACGGAGTCTCACGCAGGAACCGATTGAACCGGTCGCAGGACCCCAGCCGCGAGTTCTCACCGGAAGCTCGCAGGTCGAAGAGGAAAACCTCGTAGCCGTCAGCCGCTAGCTGGGACGGAAGGTTGTCGTCGGTGATCGTCCAGAAGGTGGCGTTAAGCCCCAACCCGTGACAGAGAATCACGGGGAGCTTCCCCGGGTCGGGCCGCTCGGGACGATAACGCCGGACGCCCAGCCGCCAACCGTCCTTCGTATAAGCGAACTCGTCGGTGCAGGGACGGAGATCAGGCGAGACGGCGTTCCGGCGCATCGCCGCGCAACCGGATAACCCGGCCACGCCGGCGGCCAGCGCCGCGGCCGCCCACTCCCTGCGGGACAGTCGATGCATGCGTAACGGAATCCTTCCGACGGCAACCAAGTCGCGGTCTTCCCGACCGTAGGCGGGATTCTAATCGACTCCGCCTCTGAGGGGAACGTGAGCATCGCACGGGAAAGTCCCCCGGGATCACTCATAATCGGTCCGCCCCGACGAACTTCCGTCTTGAACAGCGTCCGGCGCGCCCGCAAGATCGGTATCTTCGGGCCGCTCGATCGGCCGATTACGCCACAACTCGCCGAGCCGACCTCGGCGCGAACGGGAGACAGCCGCCATGCCGTCGGGAATCTGGGGAATCCTGCTGGTCATCGCCCTCGTGATCCTGGGCCTCTTCGGCTGGCTGGCGATGGCGTTCAACAGCCTGGTCGCCTTGCGAAACCGCTACAAGACGGCCTTCAGCCAGATCGACGTCCAGCTCAAGCGACGGTACGACCTGATCCCGAACCTGATCGAGACGGCCAAGGCTTACATGAATCACGAGCGTCAGACGCTCGAATCCGTCGTACAGGCCCGCAACTCCGCGCTCGCGGCCAGTCGAACGGCCGCCGCGAATCCTGGCGACCCGTCCTCCATGGCCGGCCTCGCCGCCGCCGAGACCCAGCTCAACGGAGCCCTGGGCCGGCTGTTCGCCGTCGCCGAGGCCTACCCCGACCTCAAGGCGAATCAGACGATGCTGAACCTGCAGCAGGAGTTGACCAATACCGAGGATCTCATCGCTTCATCTCGGCAGGTCTTCAACAACAGCGTTCAGCAGTACAACACCGCCCGCGAGAGCTTCCCCACGAATTTCGTCGCCAACGCGATGGGCTTCGCCCCGGCCCAGCTTTTCGAGCTCTCCTCGGAAAAGGAACGCGAGACCCCCGGCGTCTCGTTCTGATCGGCCTTGCACGATCGGCCGACGATCTCTATGATGCTCCTATCGGGCCGAAAACCGGCCCAACCCGCCGTTTTGGGGAATGGTGTAACGGTAGCACGGCTGACTCTGGATCAGTTAGTCTAGGTTCGAATCCTAGTTCCCCAGCTCCACAGGCCGCAACGCTGCGGCGATTTCAAAAACCGGCTCTCCTCGTCCCGCTTTCTCAGCATCGACGAGTCGGTTGAAAGTGGTCGAGATCAAGGGACGCGGTTCCCGACAGCGGCCGCGATCTCGGCAAGACGTTGGTTCAGTTTGGAGTTCCGCCCCGTCTCGTCGGGCGATCCCCAATCCGCCTCCTCGGCCACGACGACCGCGCCGAGGCTGGGGAGGACGGCTGAACTGTTGCCTCGGTGCCCGAGGGACAGGAACAGATCGGCGGGCGCATCGGGCCAGATGAGCCGATCCTCGGTGGCTCGGCCGTGCGCGTTGAACCACCAGTTGAATCCGTAGATCCCCGGCCCCGCCTGGGAAAAATGGTCGGAGCCGCCGCCGTAGGTGCCGATCGACAGGTAGTCGTCGGTCTCGGCCTTGCGCGTCAGCGGCAGGTTCCGCGGGACCTGAGGACGCATCACGTCGTCGACAGCGTCTCGTGGTAGCAGTTGCTCGCCGTCCCAGGCCCCGCGATTCAGCCAGAACCAGGCGATGCGGGCGAAATCGCGGACGGAAGCCTTGATGCGTCGGTTGGTCGCGCGAAACTCCAGGCCGTCCTCCAGCCCGATCGCTCCAAGCCGTGAGCGATCGGCGGCGACCTTCCGCGGCTCGTCGCGGAAGATGCGGTCGAAGAGGGTCTTCTGATAGAGCTGGATCGCGAAGTCGTTGTACGACCAGGCTTCGCCGGGACGCTCCGGGCGCGCGTAGCCGCTGGTCATGTTCGTCAGATGCCGCAGCGTCATGTCGCGGTCCTTCGGCTTCAAGTCCCAGCCGAAATCGCTAAGCGGCTGGTCGAGACCGCGAATCTTCCCCTCCTTCAGGGCGAACAGCAGCAGCGTGCCGAGCATCGGCTTGGCGGAGGAATAGACGTCGCCCTTGAGCGACTGGTCGCCCCAGGTCTTTACGACGTAACCGTTCTTCACGACGCAGCCCCGGCCTCCAAGGCTCCTGGCGAGGGCGTCAAGCCGCTCCCGGCTGAGACCGAGCGCTTCCGGTTCTCGATGTTCCCACGCGGCTTTCGGGAACACGTAGGGGGCGGTCGCCTCCTGCCGCGGCTCGGCCGACCGAGGGTCGATCTCATTCCCGGGCTCCCCTCGGAGCGGGGTCGAGACTCCCTCGAAGGCTGCCGAAACGACAAGGAGAATCAGCATCGCCCGGATCGCAAGGCGGGTCCCTCTCACGAGTGCGCTCCTCGTTGGAGGAGGCTCGCCCTGGGTCTCGACGACGCTCAAGGGCGAGCCATGAACCGAAGCCTTCGGTTCAGGCCGGGAGAGCGGCGACGTCCTGGGACTTACCCATCGAGCCGACGGCCTCCTCGGCGGCGGTCCGTGCGTCGTTCGCTCCGTCGATCAGGCCGCGGACGGCGGCGTTTTCGCGCGGGACGGCGCCTGCGGCGAGCATCACCGGGAAGACCACGCCGTACGAGATCGTGTAGCACGTGGTATAGACGAACCGACTGGCGAACCGGCCGGCCGATTCCCAGGCCTTCGACGCCGCTTCAACGGCGTCGGCCGAGCCGCGGCGGATGCCGTCGGAGGCCACGGCCAGGACGGTCGGCCCTTCTTCGTGAGACTCGGCTTGCTCGGTTTCGTGGTGCTCGGACATGGGTGCCTCCAGGAACCGCTCTCGCGAAACGGAACGCTCGAACTGGTCGCCAACTTCGATTCTACGCATTTTACCCAGCCAACGGGGACGATGTTAGGAAATCTCGCCTCCGGAATGCTGAAACGACGTCGACGCGCACCGAATCAGAGCGCCACGGCGAAGCCCATCAGCGCGATCGTCTGGGGAGCGGCGACTGTGATACCGAAATTGTAGCTCCCGAAAACGGCCAGCCGATCGTTCACGGTCCACAGGCCCCCGCCTCCCAGGACGGTCACCTGCGGCACGGAATTGCCGACCGTCCCAACGCCCTGGAACTGGAGCAGCCGGGGCAGCGCCGAGGCGTTGTAGAAGCCATGGAAGAAGACCTTGAAGTCCTCGACGACCTCGCGCTCGAAGGCCCACTGAAAGCTGAGTTGGTAGGCGATCTGGTTGGCGTTGTTCTCAACGCCGGTCACGCCGACGTTGTACTCGAGGCCGATCTCGTACGGCAGGCTTTTCTCGAAGAGGACGTTGATCGAGGGCTGGGTGCCGTTGTTGAACGGAGTCGAGCCGAGTTCGGTCTGGAGATAGACCTCAAGCCCCATCGCGGGGAGGTGATATCGGGTGTTCTCCTCCCAGAAGTTCGCCTTGAAGTCAAAGGCCAGGGGCGAGTATCCGAAGGCGGCCGGGTGGGCGCCCAGGGCCGACTGATAGGACAGTCCGTTGGAGAAGATCCGCAGCTCCAGATTATCGGTCAGGCCGTATCGAAGGAGCGCTTCCCACTGGTAAATGCCCGGCTGCAATCCGCTGCGGCTCTTGCTGTAGAGGCCCAAAGGGGAGTTCTCGATGTAGACTCGCCCCTTGGGGATCGTGTACGGCGAATTGGGGAAGTTCGCGGTGTCCGGGTCTGGGTCGCGAATGTTGATCTTGAGCCGATGGCGGATCTCGTTGTCGAGGGCCCTGTGAGGGTCCTCGTCGTCGAGCAGCCAGCGGTCCTCGAAGATCAGATTGACCAGGCTGGGAAGGACGAACCGATCGGCGTCGGGTCGTGAAACGCCGTAACGCTCGCGGTAGTAGTCGATCGGATCGATGTGAGCGTCGGGGTATTCGTACTTCGGCTCCTCCCCAGGCGCCGCCGTGTCGATCAGGCGATTGCGAAGCGCCGGGCTGATGTCGTCGTCCGCGGTGACGGTGGACGAGTCCGCGGCCGGTACCCCCGACGAGGGCTCCGGATCCTGACCCCGGACGGTCCTCACGCTGGAATCGAGAGCCGCGCAACCGTCCAGACCGGAAAGCAGGGTGCAGACGAGCCATACCCAGGCGGCCGGACGAAGAACGCCGGCGAGGCCCCGCCCGCCACGGACCTCGGATACGCTCGTCGGCTCGCTCAAGTCGTCTCCCCGCTGACGCCTCCCAACCCGGAGGGGGACCGTCCGCGCAGCCCCACGAGATCGTTATCGACTCCACAAACGGCAAACTTGACACAGTCGTCAAAATCAGCCCGTCAGAAGCCCGGCGACGGGGTCTCCGTCAGGTAGAAGAAGCCGATGCCGAGCATGGCATAGACGCCGATCAGCATGAGCCCGTCGAGCCAACTGGACTCGCCGTCGTCGATCAAGGGCCGGGTGACGAGAACGGCGAGGAAGACGGCGACGACCTCGAACCGCCCGAAGACGAGATCCATCGGCTTGCCGAGGAAGGCCCCGTAGAACACCAGCACCGGCGCGACCAGCAGGGCCACCTGGATGCTCGACCCGACCGTCACCCCCAGGGAAAGATCCATCTTCCCCATCCGGGCGAACCCCACGGCGCAGGAGGTTTCCGAAACGTTGCCCGCCAACGCGAGAAGGAAGACTCCGGAGAAAACGGGCGTCAGTCCCAGTGCCGCCGAAGCGGGCTCGATCGCGTCCGTGAGGATCTCGCTGACGACGGCGAGAACGATCGTCGACCCAGCGAGAATCGCCAGCGCCTTGCCGCGGCTCCAGCGGCTCTCCTGCTTGGGTTGGTCGGTCAGCTCGACGACCTGGGCTTCGACCGCCTGCTTACCGGCGGCGGGACGGCTGGAGACGACCGTGAAGACCAGGCTCGCCAGGTAGATCAAGAACAGGACGCCCGCGACCTCGACGCTGATCGCCCGGCTGAAGGAGGTCGAAGTATGGTTGAACACGGCCGGGATGATGAGGCCGGCCGCCGTCAGCGTCAGGAGCGCCGAGCCAGTCCCCGCCACACGGCGGTTGAACCGCTGCGTCCCGTTCCGGAGCCCGCCGAGGAACATCGAGAGCCCCAGGGCCAGCAGCAGGTTGCCCAGGATCGACCCCACCAACGATGATTTCACCACGTCGACGAGCCCGCGCCGCAGGGCCGAGGCGCCGATGATGATCTCCGGGGCGTTGCCGAGCGAGGCGCTCAGCAGGCCGCCCCAGGTTGAACCCAGGTCGGAGGCGAGGGAGTCGGTCGAATCCTGGCTCAATCGAGAGAGCGGGATGAGCGCCAGGGCCGAGCAGCCGAAGACCAGGATGGGATGAGCCCCGACCGCATACAGCGCCAGGGCCGCCGGGACGAACGCCAGGAGAAAGTCGAGCCGCATGCGACGATCCTTCGTCTCCGGAAGCAGTTCCTGGAGGGGGATGCACGGCGGGCCGGGAGAGGTCCGGCCGCCCAGAGGCCGGCCCGATCAGAGAACTCGAAGGGCCCTTCTCGACAGCCATTTGACCACGAACCTTGGCCCCGAGTAATAGAGGCCGGCGAAGAGGGCTAACGCCGCGACCAGAGCCATCAAGGCCAGGGCGAAGCTCAGGCCGACCACGACCCCGGCGAGCGGGGAGGCGAGAATCAATTCCATGCGCGGGCTCCTTTCGACGAAAGGTTCGGTTCGACGCAGTCACTTCTCAAGGGGATAACGGCGGTCGAGGTCGTCCAGGAATCGGGCGACTTGCCGCACGCTCTGACGATGCAACCGGGGAAAGCGCTTCACGAAGCCGTCCTCGACGCGGCGAAAGGCCGAGGGCCAGAGGACCAGACCGCCAAGGATCAGGAAAGGCGAGCCGACCGGGCCGGGGAGCAGGATCCCGCCGATCCCAGCCACGATCAGGAGAACGCCGACCTCCTTCGGAAGCCCCTCGATCCTTTGCAACTGCTGGGCCTCGAATGCCTGGTTTTCGGCGGAATCCTCGTCACCAGAACTCACGCCGGTCGCGGGCGGGGCCGTGCTCATTCGCTCGCCTTTCCGTTGGCCGCGTCAGGCGCGGGTCGAGTCGGGGAATCGCCGCTCCAGGTCGTCGAGGTAACGGCCGATCTGGCGCATCCCCTCGCGGTACGCGGTAGGGAAACGGCGGGCCGCCCAGGTTTCGACCCTGCCGAACGTCCTGGGCCAGAGGACCATCCCACCCGCGACGAGCGCGGGGAGCCCCGCCATCGCCGGCAGGATGAAACCGATCGCCCCGACCGAGACGAGCATGACGCCCGCCTCCTTCGGCAGTTCGGCGATCCGCGAGGGCGTCGTCCCCGTTGCGGGAGTTGGAGCGTTGGAAGCCTTCTCGGTCGGATTCGTCCTCACGCGATCACCTCCCCGGTCGATCCCGCCGCGCGGCGGTACAGTTGCAGCGTCCCCAGGTTGTTCACCACGACCACGGCCAGCGAGGTCACCCCGAAGAACATCGCCCCGGCGACGCACATCACGCCGGGAACCAGAACGAAACGCCGGGCCGATCGACCCGCTTCCTCCTGGGACCGAGCGGTCGAAAGCGCTTCGGCCAGGAGCCCGAGTTCGGGCCGCATCAGAACGGCCGACGCGGGGCTGTGGTCCGATGCGACCTCGCCGCTGATGCAAACGGCGGCGAAGGCGGATCGCGCGGCGGTTTCCTCGGCCGTGCAATCGCCGACGAACATCGGTCGACCTCGCGTCCGGAGGTCCTGCATGAGCCTGGCCTTGTCGGCGGAAGTCAGCCCTCCCAGCGTCGCGTCGACGCCGAGCGCCCGGCCCATTCGCTCTGCCTCGGCGGTGGGTCGGGACGAAATGAAGGCGACGGGAATTCTCAATCGCCGACGCAGCCGGGCGACCGCACCGGCCGCCGCAGGCGCGTCCGATCGCTCGAAGGCAATCGAGCCCGCGTCGCGACCGTCGATTTCGACGGTCAGGCGACCAACGCCGGGTTCGCCCTGGTCGCGGACGACGACCCGGTGCTTGCCATGCGCAACCGTCACGCCGTCGTCGAAGCCGAGCGGAGCCAGGTCGAGCAGGAAGCCCCCCCTGCTCCGACAGGCGTCCTCCAGGGCCGTCGAGCGGTCGTCGGCCATGTGCCGGAACGCGGCGGCGGCATATCGAAGGACGAGTTCCTGGGGAAGCTCCGACTGGACCGAGGCCACGCGGACGCCTGGACGGTGCAGTTCCGGGAAGTCGTCGAGAACCAGGCGGTCGATTCCAGCCAGCCGGCCGAAAGCATCGGGCGACCGGACGACCACGCCGATCCTCGCGCAGGCCGCCGCGTTGCGCAACGACTCCAGCGGGCCCACCATGCCCGGTCCGGTCGCGTAGTCGGGTCGGAGGACGGCCGTCGCGACGTCGAGTCCGCCCGACATCAGGCCCACCCCGGCCGCCACGATGGTCGGCCCCACGGCGCGCTCTGCGAACGCCTCGGCGTCGCGCGGGGTGGCCCTGTCCGGCGCGAAGTTCGTCGCCCCGACCAGCGCTCGGCCCACGGCCGCCGCCCGAGCATCGGCCGACGGCCGGGAGACCTCCAGGGCCAGCGTCCCATGCAAGACGCGTCCCCCCGCCAGCAGTTCGTCGCCGGCGTCGACCCGCGAGGCTCCTCGCAGGCCTCGGACGGCGCACTGATCGACGAGCCCGCGACCGCTCGCCACTCGACCGTCGGCGGGCACTGCGTCGCCGGGGCCGAGTCGGACAAGGTCTCCTGGGAGGAGGCGGTCCGGAGACTCGAACGCCGTTCCCGACCCGCGGTCCACCTGGACGACGGAAGGCATCGGCAGACATTCCGCCAGCAGCCGCCGACGCCCAGCCGAGAGATCGACCCGCAGCCGATCCTGCCAGTATTTGAACGACCAGGCCATGAGCGCCGAGGCCAGGAAATTACCGGTCGCGAGCGTCCCCCCGACGATGACCGTGTAGAGCACGGGGAGGCCGGCCCTGCGTTCCTGGACCTGCACGACCGCCTGGCGGAACGTCTTCAGGTTCCCCCCGACCAGGATCGTCGCGCAGACGACGCCAAGTCCGGGCGCGGCGAGGTCCGCCGCAGCGCCGACGGCCAGATTCGCATTCGACAGCGCGAACGAAGCGCGAGGCGGCGGCGGCGATTCGCGGTCCCACCAGCCGGCGGCGTCCAGCGACTCCTCGACGACCTCGATCATTCGCTCCACCTTCGCGCCGCCTCGGACGTTGAGCGTCCCCGTCCTTCCCTCGACGCAAACGTGCTTCACGCCCGGCTCGGCGGCGACCCGGCGCTGGCATTCGCGCGCCGCCAGTCGGTCCTCCTTGAGCCTCGGGTGCCTCAGGCGGAGCAACCCCGGCTGGTCGATCAGTACCTCGCAAGTGGATGCCCGGCCGTCGTTGCGATGGATCGTACACGAGGACGCCCAGGCCCTCGGCAGCCTCGGACGGTTCGAGGGCTCGGAGCGCAACGCCCCGGAGAGTCTGGTCAGCACGTCTCGACGATCCGCCGAGCGTTGAGGTCGAACGTATGCGACCCCCGCAGCGCGGTCGATGCGGATCGAGGCGACTTCCGCGAGGGTGAGGACTCGCTCCAGGAGCCGTCGAACCGAGGCGTCGGCCCTCGGTCCCAGGGTCCTCGGCGCGCGAATCTCCACCTCGTCCCCCGCCAGGAGGATCTGGGGGGCGTCGCCGGCTCGGCTCGCCTGATGTGCGTGGGGCATCGGGCCTCGCTCAGGAAGGGGGCGAGTAAGGCTTGAGCTCGCCGCTGGCGACCATTCCTTCCAGGACCTGCGCGATCTTGCTCTCTTCCTTGTCGAACACGTTGAAAACCTCGCGCAGGCGGCTGCGTTCGCGAGACAGCTCGAAGCCGAGCCACCCCGCGATCAGGAGGCCGACGACGGCGGGAAGCAGTGGGATCTCTTCGTCCACGGTGCAGCTCCCTTTCACTTCAGGTCGGATCAGACGAGCTCGATCGAGGCGGCCGACGCCTCGCGCAGGATCTTCACGGCGCCGGAGAAGCCCTCGCGGTGCAGCTCTCCGCGAACAGCCTTGTCGAGCCGTTCGGCCGTTCGATTCATGTTCACGAACCGGAGGAACTCCTGCAGACGCGCCATCGCGTGCTCGCCGCTGCGGAACTTGCCCAGGTGGATCCGGAAGCCTCGGAAACGTCCGGCCCCCCCCTGCCCGCCGGCCAGAAGGTCGTAAACCAGCAGCGTCGGGTCGTGACCGATCAGGGTCGGCTCGCGCCGGAGCACCTCCACCGACTGGTCGGGGGTCAGGATGTAGAGGGAGTCCTGGCGCTGGAATTCGTAGAGGACCGGCAGATGCTTGCGCACGATCTCCGACACCGGCCGATTCCAGCCGGTGTCGATGAGGAACATATCGAACCTCTTGATCGTCGGGTCGATCGCCGCGGCGGGCGTCGCGGTCCGGAGGTTGAGCGAAGACGCCGGGGCCTCATGCGTCTTGGAATGGGCAGCTTTTCGAGGCATGCGAGGTCTCCCGGGAGCCGTCTCTTCAGAGCCCGAGGTCCGTCACGATCGAGTCGATGAAGCCTACGGCTTTGGCCCGATGCCGCTGGGTCGCCATGGCCTTGGCGGCCAGCGACAACTCGGCCACGACCTGCATCTCCTCACGGCCGAAGTTCACGACGAAGGCCAGGAGAGGGGCCTTGATCGTGAACTGAGGCAGGTGGGGATGCCACTGGAACTCGGTCGGCATCGGGATCTCGCCGCGACGACGCTCGTACTCCCCGCTGATCGCGGAGCGAGCCGCCTCGTCAAGCGGCCGCTGAAGACGCCTTGTGTACAGCGTTTCTTTCCATCGCATGGCTGTGGGTCAACTCCAGCCGATACCGGCGCTCGGCCTCGATCTTGGCCGCTTTCCGCAGGGGCATCACGCCGTTGGCCAGCGCGGCCAGGGCGGCGACGTTGTTGGTGACGACGGAGGCCATGATCCCGAAGCCCATCGTGAACACGCCCGCGATGCAGGCTATGTTCGGCGCCAGGATCATCGACCAGCTCCGCTTGACGTTCCGGTCCAGGTCGCGGGCCACGTCGCGGAGGTCGCAGAGTTTCGCGAGGCCCTCCTCCAGGAAGACGATGTGGGCCGTGTCGGTGGCGATCGACGAAGCCCCCCGCAGCGAGATCGACACGTTGGCCTTCTTCAGGGCGATCGAATCGTTGATGCCGTCGCCCACGAAGCAGACCTTCTTCCCTTCCTTCTGCAGCCTCTCGACGTAGTCGGCCTTGTCGGCGGGGAGCACCTGAGCGAAGTAGCGGTCCATCCCCAGCGACTCGGCCAGTTTTTTCGTCGGAGCCTCGTGGTCGCCGGAGATGATCGCGATGTGCTTGATCCCGCGCTCTCGCAGACCGGCGATGATCGACTTGACCTCGGGCCGGACGGAAGCCTGCAACTCGATCGCCCCGCCGAGATGGTCGTCGACGCCGACCATGACCATGGTATAACCCTCGCGATGGGCCTCGTCGAGGGCCTGCTTGACTTCGGGGGTCAGCTCGATCCCCTCGGTCTCCAGGAACCGTTTCGAGCCCACGCGGACCGTCCGACCGTCGATGTGGACCGTGATCCCGTAGCCCACCTTGTACTGGGTCTCGTCCGTCTCCGGCAGGGAGAGGCCGACCTCCTTGGCCTTGTGCAGGATGGCCAGGGCGATCGGATGGTGGAACTTCTTCTCAGCCGCGGCCGCGTATCCCAGGATCTGATCGGCGTCGAAGCCCTTCGAGGCAATGACTCGGCCGACCTCCGGGCGTTCGCGGGTCAGCGTGCCGGTCTTGTCGAAGAGGACCGTGTCGACCTCGTTCATCAACTCGAGGGCCCGGCCGTCCTTGACGAGGATCCCCTTGTTGGCGCACAAGGTCAGCGAGCTGAGCATCGCCAGCGGGGCCGCCATCCGGATGCCCGTGCCGAAGTCGCTGTTGAGGACGGCCACCGCGCCGGCGGGGCCCATCGCGGCCATCCCCACCGACCCGATGGCGAGCGTTGGGATCACCGCCTTGTCGGCCAGCCGTTCGCCCTTGTGCTGGGAGGAGAGCTTGTAGCCGGCCGTGTCGTTGAGGATCTGCGAGATCTTCGCCGAGGCCGTCTCGCTCCCCGAGGTCTCGACCGACACGAAGACCTTGCCCGCGACCATGATCGTCGAGGCGAAGACCCGGTCGCCGACCCCTTTCTCGGCGGGCGTCGACTCGCCCGTCAGCGCGTGCTGGTCGATCATCGCCATCCCCTCGACGACGTGGCCGTCGACGGGGACCACCTCGCCGGTGTTGACGACGATCGTATCGCCCTGCTGGAGCTTGTCGACCGAGACCTGGACCTCGACGCCGTCGCGGATCATCCAGGCGTATCTCGGCTGCTTGCCGAAGGCGTTGAGCAGCATCTTCTTCGAGTCGTCCTGCGTCCGTTTGACCAGCACCCTGCCGAAGCTGAGGCACCAGCAGAGGACCGCCCCGGGGAAGATCGACATCGTTCCCAAACAGCCGACCACGACGATCGCGTCCAGGACGTCCACCCCTAGCCGCTTCTCCTCGAAGAGGACGCTCTTCGCCTCCTTGAACGTCGGGATCGAGGTGTAAGCGAACAACCCGGCCGCCACCGGGAGGAGCGGCGGGAAGGCGAACTGGGCCACGGCCGCGAAGGGGACCGAGGCCGTGCAGAGCGGCAGGTGGAGGTCCAGCTTGTCCAGCTTCTCGGGATGCTCGGCGTTGTCGAGCGCGGTCGAGACGATCTCGATCACCTGATCGCGGGTGAGCTGGGCCGGGTCGTAGTCGACCTGGACGAAGCACCGGATCGAGCCCGTGGAGTACTTCTCGATCCCCAGGATGCTCATCAGCTCGCGCTCGATCGCCTGGCAGAGGTCGTTCTTGCGATAGAGCACTCGGTTGCGGAGGCGGATTCGACCCGGACGATCAACCTGGATCTCCCAGGAGCCGCTCGCCGGAGCAGCCGTCGTCGCCGGAGCATCGACCCGGACGTGGCGAATCGAGCCGTCCCGCGCGTGGGAAACCAGGCGCTGAGGCGGGGCTGACTGCGCAGGAGCCTCGGGATCAGCCCGCCGAAGGGCGGCCGAGATCCGGGCGACGACCGCCTGAACGGTCCAGGACTTCGGGCAGAAGCGAACCTCGGCGGCGGGGGAGTCGCCGGGAATGAAGGCGACCTCGGTGACTTCCGGAGCTTGCATCACCCGATCGAGAAACCGCCGGCAAAGAGAGCCGTCGGGATCGCCGAAAAGGGTCCGACTCGAGAGCCGTACCACGCCCCCGGTTGGGAACGTGACGGCCAGATCCAGGCTGCTCATCGATTGTGGGCCTCGAGCGTCGGTGATCGGAGTAGTCCGGCGTCGGGGGAGAGGGAGCCGACGACGACGATTCGGAAGGGCGTTTGCAATCGAAGGGCGAAGTCGCCCGCGTCAGGACGACGGTGATTCCGACGCGCCGCTTTCGGGCGCCGCCGCGTTCTTGGCCTTCATCTCCTCAATGAGATCCATCGCCGCCCGGGCCCCGTCGATCAGCCCATGAACGGCGGCGTTCTCCTTGGGAACGAGATTGACGACCAGCATCGTGGGGAAGACGACGCCGTAGGAAACGCCGTAACACGCCTTGTAGGTCAACCCGGAGAGCATCCCGCCGATCGCAGGGACCGCCCTCGACGCGGCCTCCGCTGCATCGCCAACGCCATCTTTAGCAGCCTGAACCGCGGCATCAAGGGCATCAGCAACCGAGTGCAACGGATCGCCGCCGGTTGAATTCACAGCCTCCTCGGACATGACACGCTCCACGGAGGGTTTTTAGTCTGGCCAAAGAACGCAGAGATATAAAGATATCGAAAAATCGGCAGGGATAACCTTAGACAATCGTAATCTTAGCCTATCCTCCCCCGATTATCTGTCAAAGTTCTTGTTGATCACATTTTTCGTTTTCGCCGACCCAATCGGCATTCTTCCGCCGACCGTCAAAATCGGAAAACCTGAGAACCGGGAGTTCGCGGCGTGGATCGTCCGACCTCGACCTTCCAGTCTCGTATAAGATCGAACATCGACATCCGATTCGCCAACAGGAGTCCACGCTTGTCGCCCGACCCCTCCTCCACGATCCGGAAAAACGTCTGTCCTCTCGACTGCCCGGATACGTGCAGCATGCTCGTCACCGTTCGCGATGGCGTCGCGACGGAGTTGAAGGGCGACCCGCTCCATTCGTTTACGCGAGGCTTCCTCTGCCGCAAGATGGCCCGGTATCTCGATCGAGTCTACAGCAACGATCGACTCATGCAACCATTGATTCGAGTCGGCCGAAAAGGCGAAGGGCGTTTTGAGCCGATCGCCTGGGACGAAGCGATCGACAGCATCGCGGGGCGCTTCCGCGCGATCGCCGACTCGGCCGACGGCCCCCAGGCGATCCTCCCGTACAGCTATTACGGCACGATGGGGAAAATCCAGGCCAGCAGCCTCGACCGGAGGTTCTTCCACCGGCTGGGGACGTCGAAGCTTGATAGAACCATCTGCGCCTCGGCCGGGACGGTCGGCTACGAGTACACCGTCGGCCGGGGCCGCCTGAGCGCCGATCCGCTGGCCGTCCCTGGGTGCAAATTCCTGGTCAACTGGGGTTCAAATACCGTCAACACAAACTCTCACCTCTGGAGCCTGATGATCGAGGCCCGCAAGAAAAACGGCGCAACGATCGTCACCGTCGATCCCTACCTCAGCCCGACCGCCAGGAAGTCCGACTGGCACATTCAGCCCCGTCCCGGAACCGACGCCGCCCTCGCATTGGGCCTGATGCACGTGATCTGGCGTGACGGCCTCGCCGATGAAGAGTACCTGGCGCGGGCGACCGTCGGCGCTCCCCTGCTCCGCGACCGTGTGCTGAACGATTATCCGCCCGAACGAGTCGCCGCGATCACCGCCGTCGACGTCGCGACGATCGAGGCCTTCGCACATCGGCTGTCGAAGGAGCAGCCGTCGTTGATCCGCTTGAACTACGGCATGCAGCGCCACCGCGGAGGCGGGATGGCCGTGCGGACGATCGCCTGTCTGCCGGCCGTGATCGGATCGTGGCGGCATGCCGGCGGCGGTGCGATGCTCTCCACCAGCGGCGCCTACGACTTCGACATGATGCGTCTCACCCGGCCCGATCTCTCCCCTTCCGGGACGCGCACCATCAACATGAACCAGCTCGGCGAGGCGCTCCTGGGAGAGCTTCCCGGCCCGCCGGTCCGCGCTCTCTACGTCTACAACTCAAACCCGGCCGCCGTCGCCCCCAACCAGGCGAAGGTGCTGCAAGGCCTGGCCCGCGACGACCTTTTCGTGGTCGTCCATGAATTGTTCGCGACGGACACGGTCGACTACGCCGACATCGTCCTGCCGGCGACCTCGCAACTGGAGCACGTCGACCTGATGGGCTCGTACGGTCATCACGAGGTCATGTACAACCCTCGATCGATCGAGCCCCTCGGCGAATGCCGGTCCAACGCCGACGTCTTCCGCGCCCTGGCCGAGCGGATGGGCTTTGAGCCCGAACTCTTCCCCGACGACGACACGCTCATCCGCGAGGCGCTCGGCGAAGGCCCGACGCTTCGAGGGATCACACTCGAACGACTCAAGGAGGAAGGTTCCGTCCGCCTGGACCTCCCGACACCCTACGCCCCCTTCGCCGACGGCGTCTTCCCGACGCCCTCCGGCAAGTGCGAGCTTTACTCCGAGCAGATGGCCCGCGACGGCTTCGACCCGCTGCCGACGTACATCCCACCGCTCGAAGATCCGCAATCCCGTCTCGATCTCGCCGCCCGGTACCCGATCCAGCTCCTGAGCCCGCCCCGCCCCCAGTTCCTCAACTCGACCTTCGCCAACTCGCAGCGTCACCGCGACCACGCTGGCGACCCGACCGTCGAATTATCCGCCGACGACGCCCAGGCTCGGGACATCCGGGAAGGCTCCTGGGTGGAAGTCTTCAACGACCGAGGCTCCTTCCGCGCCCGTGCGGCTCTCACCGGCTCCGTCCGACCCGGCGTGGCCGTCGCCGCTGGCATCTACTGGAACAAACTCTCGCCGAGCGGCTCCAACGCCAACAACACAACTTCCTCCGCCCTCACCGACATGGGAGGCGGCGCGACCTTCTTCGACAACCTGGTTGAAATCAAGTCTGCCGACGAATGACGACAGCATCTGAGTCGCCGTTGATCTTGCCGTCTCAACGGGGACTGTCCGCCCTCCCACCGCATCGGTCTGCCGCAGCCAGACCACGCGAGACTTGTGGCTGCACGATGGGACACAGGAGAATGGACGTCTCGATCTCCTGAGGCCCTACGATGCTCGGCGGACACTCGCCGAATCACGATCGAAATGAAGAGGACTCCCATGGCAAGCCGAACAGCCTGGATCATGTTGTTCCTGTGTGGGACGGCCGCCGCCTCCGAGCCGCCCGCTGATCGAACCAAGGTCCGAATCGTCCTCGCCGGCGATTCGACCGTGACGGACGACGCCGGTTGGGGGAAGGGCTTTGCGAATCTCCTCATGGGGGACGTCGAGGTCGTCAATCTGGCGAAGGGTGGACGAAGCTCGAAGAGCTACAGAGCCGAGGGCTGGTGGAAGAAGTGCCTGGAGTTGAAGCCGAACTATATCCTGATCCAGTTCGGCCACAACGACCAACCCGGCAAGGGTCCCGAGCGGGAGACCGACCCGGAGACGACCTTTCGCGAGAACATCATCCGATACGTCGATGAAGCTCGGGCCGTGGGCGCGATCCCGATCGTCGTCACCTCGCTCTCGCGTCGACAGTGGGGGAAGGACGGCAAGATCCAGTCGACGCTGGTCCCCTACGTCGAGTCCGTGAAGAAGCTCGCCGCCGAGCGCAACGCCCCGCTGATCGACCTGCATGCTCGGAGCATCGAGCTTTATGAGAAGATGGGACGTGAAGGGTGTCTTGAGATCTCCCCCCGGACGGAGAAGAACGGCGTCGATGGAACGCACCTGAACGCCCGAGGCGCTGAGGTGATCGCCCCGCTCGTCGCGAACGAGCTTCGGCGAGCCGTGCCGGCGCTCGCACAGTTCGTCCCGCCCGACTCCGTTGCTCCTGTTCGACCAGATACGAAGTAGCTAAATGGCACCAGCCCCCGTCGCAGGCTCAGTGGCGACGACCGGCTCACAACAGCGTCGATGCGTCGATCCGTGATGTCGTGGAAGTAGAATCTTCAGACACCTGTCGCCGAGCATCCGGTCGATCGTGGTGGGCTTTGTGATGGCGTCGCAACCCCGCGAACGCGTTCTCGCAGCCCCATTCTCAAGGCGCTGCCCCTAGGTCGAGTGGTCTTGTAGTACCGCCTAGTTCGGGCGAGAACGCAACGAATTCCCGGTTCACCCCCCGTCGAACATGAAGGTTATTCAATCAGAGACCGAACCGCATAAGCGGTATCGCGGATTTACCGCGTTCGTGCAGGGCTTCGAGCGTGATCATCGCTCGCCCTGATTCAGCGTCTTTAACGCCAACGCACGGCCCACCGAAGGCCTTCGAGCCTCGTGAAATCGACGTCCGCTTCGACGCCGCAATTTTAGAATAGATTGCCGCCATTTTGAAGCGCGGGCCCCCGGGTCCTCGATTATGATCCGAGCGTCGATTCGCTCTGATTCACCCCAATTCTGATGGGGTCGTGCGTTCATACAACCGCCGAACGACGAGACGACCGCAAATCCCGGAGTCTTCGGATCTCCTGCGCACATGAGGGGAGCGAGGCTGGTCGTCTTCCGATGAGGAGCCAGGTCATGACGAGCCGGCAGGTCGTCTTTGATGTGCGGAGCGAGACGCTGACGACGATCGCGCTCATCGTCGTCCTCCTCATGCTCATCGTCATGTTCGCTCCGGTCGTCCGGGCGGCCGAGTCGCAGGAAACACGAACAATCACCGTGGCCGTGGACGGAAGCGGCGAATTCAAGTCGATCCAGGAGGCTCTGGCGTCCCTCTCGGAGGAAGCTCCTGGCCGCACCATCCTGAGCCTCAAGCCTGGGAGGTATCAGGGGCCGATCCTCGTGGCGAAATCCAAGCCGAGGATCTCGTTCGTGGGCTCCGGCGCTGAGAAGACGATCATCACTTATGGGTTGAACGTCTACGAAACGCAGGAGCCGCAACCGCAGGGTTTCCGCGACCCCGCGGCGGACGCCCTCAAACACTATCGAGGCACCGGAGTGGTCGTCCTGGGGGACGACTTTCAGGCGGCCGATATCACTTTCCAGAACACCTCAGGAGACCACGGACAGGCGATCGCTCTGCGGATCGACGGCGATCGCGCCGCACTCAAGAACTGCCGCATCCTGGGCTGGCAAGACACGCTCCGTGCTGAGAAAGGCCGTCAATACTACCGCGAGTGCCTCATCGAAGGCCGGGTCGACTTCATCTACGGTGGTGCAACCGCCGTTTTCGACCGCTGTGAGATCCGCAGCAAGAACGGCGGCTACGTCACGGCAGCCAGCACGCCCGAGGACCACCCATTCGGCTATGTCTTCCTTCACTGTCGGCTGACCGCCGATCCCACGTCATGGTCGAACCCGTTCCCCGAAACGCCTGGGCCTCCGCCTCGTGCCTTCCTCGGCCGTCCCTGGAGGCCCCATGCCTGTGTCGCCTTTCTCGGATGCGAGATGGGTGATCACATCCGGCCCGAGGGTTGGGACAACTGGCGCAAAGCCGAGAACGAGGCGACCGCCCGATACGCCGAGTACGGCAGCACCGGCCCTGGCGCGAATCCCGAGAAGCGGGCCGGTTGGTCAAGACAGCTCACGAAGGAACAGGCCGAGAAGATCACCGTCGAGGCTGTTCTCGCCGGCACAGACGGCTGGCGGCCCGGCGACTAACTCAGCCGACGATCCAACGCCCCTGCATCTGCACGCGCATACCAATCGTGAGGTGATCATGCGGCATATTTATTATTTCGTTGGATCGACTCTCCTGGTCGGTGCAACGTACGCCCTCGTTGGCTGCGATCGTGCGGGTTCGGCCCCCTCGGTCTCGTCCTCCACCACAGAGGCGAGCGTCAGCGGCACCGTTTCGATTAAGGGCAAGCCGGCGACGAAGGGAGAAGTGACCTTCGATCCGTCCAACAGCAGCCGACGTGACGCCGGAGCCCGAACCGCCCCGATCGGACCGGACGGCTCCTACAAGGTCGTGACCCTGGTCGGCGGCAACATCGTGCGGGTTTCAACCCCTGAAACGACCAAGGACTCCGTCCTTCAATTCAACGAAACCACGCTCGACGTCCAGTCGGGCGAGAACAAGCTCGACATCGTTCTGCCGAAGCCCTGACCGCCGCGCGCAGCCGCTCCACAAGGGCGCCTCCAGCGTCCGCACATTCTCCACTTCTTCCGATGGAGGACCTCCGATGCCCGAATCGAAACGCGCCGGGTTCACTTTGATCGAATTGCTCGTGGTGATCGCCATCATCGCCGTCCTCATCGCCCTGCTGTTGCCCGCCGTCCAGGCGGCGCGGGAGGCGGCTCGCCGCGCCCAGTGCGTGAACAACCTGAAGCAGATCGGCCTGGCGATGCACAACTACGAGAGCGTCAACGGCAGCCTCCCGCCGGGCCAGTTGCTTGGGGCCGGCAACTACGACCTCGCCGCTCAGGTCTACCTGTTGAACTACCTGGAAGGCGGAACGGTCTACAACACGATCAATTTCATGTTCCAGCCGGCGGCGACCGCCGGCGCAGGGGCAGCGGCGAATACAACCGCCTTTCGGACCAAGATCAACACGTTCCTCTGTCCCTCCGACATGGACAGGCTCACCAGCGCGACGGGACATCTGAACTACGTGGCTTGCAGCGGGTCGGCGGCGAATTCGAACAACACCAAGGGCCCGTTCTCCGGTCCGTTCCTGGGCCCCGCGTCGAGCGCCTTGACGGCCTCACAGGTCGTCAAGTTCGGCGACATCGTCGACGGTCTGAGCAACACGGCGGCCTTCAGCGAGAAGGTCATGGGGATCGGCACCGTCAACACGTTCGACCTGCTGAAGCCTTCCTCCACGATCTACCTCGTGACCACGCCGGCGAACCAGGCGATCCCGAACGAGTTGAATACGCTGTGCCAGGGGATCGTCCCCTCGGCGACCGCCCCGCTGGCTGCGGGGATCTATTACTCAAACAACTCGTACGGGGTGGGAGGCTGCTGGCACCTGGGTATCATGAGCTTCACCCGATACACCCACGTCATGCCGCCGAACTCCGCGAGTTGCGACTTCACAACGTCCGGCGGCGGCCTGAACATCAAGGGCGCCCACACAGCGTCCAGTCGGCACTCAGGGGGCGTCAACATGGGTCTCTGCGACGGCTCGGTCCGTTTCATCAAGTCGAGCATCGGCCTGGCGCCCTACTGGGCGCTCGGCACGGTTGCCAACGGCGAGATCCTCTCGTCCGACCAACTCTAACGCCGCCCGCCCATTACGTACGAAGCCGCTCCCCATTCGGACGCGGGAGCGCGCTTTGTCGGAAAAGTCGAAGGCTCGCGGGATGCCCTCGGCAAGCACCTGCGGCCAGGCAACTCCCGGCTACGAGCCGCGCCTCTGGATGGCGTGGAGGACCTCGTCGAGTTTCGAGAGGAAGCGTGACCGATCCGTCTTGGAGAACGCGGACGGTCCCCCGACGATCTCGCCCGACTGCCTGAGCATGTCGAGCAAGGCGCGGGTGGCCAACGCCTCGCCGATCGAGTCTTCGGAGAACGCGTCACCTCGGGGGCTGATCGCCCGGGCTCCCGCCTTGAGGCAACGATCCGCCAACGGGATGTCAGCCGTGACGACGACGTCGCCCGGAGCGATGCGAGTCGCGATCCAGTCGTCAGCGGCGTCGAAACCGCCTCGAACGACGACCATCTCGATCGCCTCCTCGCGGGGTGTGAACATGCCCGAGTTCGCCACGACGAACACCCGGATCCCATGCCGGCGCGCCACCCGATAGACCTCATCTTTCACGGGGCAGGCGTCGGCGTCCACATACACGGCCATGTTCAGTCCCGGCGAAGTCGATGATCGAGGCGCGTCGTCAGCCTCGAGTCTACTCGCAGCCGCATCAGGCTGACCACGTCGACGCCCGACCGCCGGCGTGAATCGCTCGGCGGCGAACGCTCCTCGCCTCACAAGGCTTACTTGCCGTCGAGCGCAAACCGTAAGCCTCGGCTGGAGGCAGGCATGACGACGGTTCCGTGCTCCTCGTCGTGGAATCCGTGGAAGAACACTGTCATGTTCTCAACGCTCGACCAAGAGCGCAGATTCTCTGGCCATGCGCGACTGAAAGCTCTCCATCCAAGGCCGGGAACAGAAAGCTCAGGGCTTCCTTCCGTCGGCCTCCCGCATGTGGAAGGGAGCCGCCCCCCATCGATCACTTCCCTGCGACTCTCGAACTCGACTCCACCGACTAACCACTGAGAGCGGTGCCACGACGCCCCACCTCGGCCGACGTTCGGTCGTGAGTCGCTGGCCGGGAGACGACTGAAATCCGCCCCGCAATCAGCCCACGAAAAGGCGAGGCGACGTCCCATTCCGCGAACAATCTCCGCTTCCAGGAACCATGATCCTAGGTGGGAGCACTCGACATCCCGGTCGACGACCGGGGGCGACGGTCGGACCTTGGAGGCTTTGCGGAGTTGTCGCGGATGACGGGAAACCAGCCGAACGAACCCGATTCGAGAATACGATTTGTTCACCCAAACCACTGGGCAACCAGGCTTTGCGTTGACGCCTTAGCGTCCGACGCACTGACGATCGAACCCGATCGGAGCCAATCGACTCTGGAGCGCAGCGCGTCCTCGGTTTTCGCTCCGGTCGATCCGAGACGAGAAGGCCAAGGGAAGCGACCCGACGACGCGTCGGCCGTCGCGCTGAACGCGTCGTCGGGTCGCTTTTCGGGATCGGACGAGGGCCTGAGGTTGACAACCCCCCCCGCGAAACCCTATTCTGTGCCTCTCGCCGATCAGTGCGGGCAGATAGCTCAGCTGGTAGAGCAACGGACTGAAAATCCGTGTGTCGGGAGTTCGATTCTCCCTCTGCCCACTCCTTCCACTTTCCCAACCCCAGCCGCTCCGGCGGGGTCAGGGACCTTCGATCAACGACGCCTCTTCTTTGCCGCCCGGCTCGACCGACTGGTGCTTGCCCGTCAAGGCGACGGCCAGCAGCGCCACGGCCAGCACGGCGAACGACCCCAGCGCCGGCAACAGATATTCGGGCTCGGCTCCTGGCTTCTGGATCGAGAAGTCGAGGGCCTTGCCGAGCCCTTCGAAGACGATCAACAGGGCGATCAGAATACCGGCCAGCGAGCCGCCCGCGATCAAGCCGGTGGACATCATGGTGCCAGGGCTGGTCTCGGACTCCTCGGGCGAGAGCTTCCGGGCGCGGTCGACGAGCAGGCGGATGATGCCGCCGACGAAGATCGGCAGCGTCGTGGAGAGCGGCAGGTAGACCCCCACCGCGAAGGCCAGGGCCGAAACCCCGGCAAGCTGCACGACGATCGCCAGCACGCCTCCCAGGATCACCAGGCCCCAGGGAAGGTTGCCGCTCATGATGCCGTCGATGATCGTGGCGAAGAGCCGCGGTTGGGGCGGGCTGAACTTCTTGATCGGTGCGCCGCTGGTGGTGTGCTCCAGCCGGCCGCCGATGCCGGCGTCAATGATCATGACGGCCTTGCGGTTCTCGTCCACCAGGTAAGTTCCCGGCAGGGCCCCGTCGATCGGCGCCGTGACGCGCCATTCCTTGTAGGTCTTGCCGTCGCGTTCGACGGTGGTCGTCAGGTCGGCCGGCGCGAGGGCCGTCGGCAGGTCTTCGGGCCGGTCAGAGACGGTCGTGTAAGCGTCGTTGAGGGCGATGAGCGTGCCACCCATGACGACCGCGGAAATCAACGCACCGACCAGGATCGCCGCCTGCTGCCGCCAGGGGGTCGCCCCGACGAGGTAGCCCGTCTTGAGGTCCTGCGAGATCGTCCCGCCGTTGGAAGAGGCGATGCAGACGATCGCCGCGATCGAAAGGGCGATGAGTCGGTACTCGGTCCCGACCCAGCCGAGCACCACGAAGATGAGGCACGTCAGCAGGAGCGTGGCGATCGTCATCCCCGAGATCGGGTTGGACGACGATCCGATGACCCCCGTGATCCGCGAACTGACCGTCACGAAGAGGAAGCCGAACAGGACGATCAAGAAGGCCCCGGCGATCCGGCCGGCCGGATCGGCCGGGATCAGGTGGGACGCCGCAATCGTCGCCACCAGACCGAGCGTCCCCAGCAAGACAAGCCACATGGGAATGTCGCGGTCGGTCCGAGGCGTCTCAAGGCTTGCTCCGTCGCCCGTCCCCTCGGACGCCTTCAAGGCCCGCAGGCTGCCGGCGAGCGACGAGACGATCAGCGGCAGAGCGTTGAGCATGCTCAGGATGCCGCCGGTCGCAACGGCCCCAGCGCCGATGTACCGGACGTACTGGCCGGCGATTTGCCCGGGGCTCATGTCGGCGATCCTGGCCCCCTGCCCCGGCGGCAGGACGCTGGTCACGCCCTCGCCGAAGAAGGCGATCATCGGCACGAGCATCAACGAGGTCAGCAGCCCTCCGCCGACCATCACAGCGGCGATCCGCGGCCCGATGATGTAGCCGACGCCCAGCAGGGTCGGGTCGGGCTCCAGCGCCACGACGGCCTTGTTATAGCCCTTGATCCCGGTGATCGCGTGATCCCACTCGGCCGGCCAGAGCTTCAGGCCCTGCATCAGGAGCTTGTAGAGGGCCCCCAGTCCGAACCCCAGGAACACCGTCCGCGCGTTCGACCCGCCGTGCTCGCCGACGATCAAAACCTTGGCGCATGCGGTCCCCTCGGGGTACGGCAGCGTCCCGTGCTGGTTGACGATGAACGCCCTCCGCAGGGGGATCATCATCAAGATCCCGAGCAGTCCCCCCAGCACGGAGACCAGCATCACGCGGGACCATTCCAGGTTGTAGCCCAGCAGCATCAGGGCCGGCATCGTCGCGCCGACGCCGAAGGCGATCGACTCGCCCGCCGATCCGGCCGTCTGGACGATGTTGTTTTCCAGGATCGTCGCCCGACGCTGCCCGAAGGCGTACGAGAGGCCCCGGAAGATGGTGATCGCCAGCACGGCCACCGGGATCGACGCCGAGACCGTCATCCCCACCTTGAGGAACAGGTAGAGCGACGACGCCCCGAAGATCACCCCCAGCAGCGATCCCAGCGCCACCGCCCTGAACGTCAGTTCGGCGGGCTCCTGGTCGGCGGGGACGTACGGGCGGAAGGTCTTCGGGACGTCGGATGCGGTCGGCTGGGCTGGGGCATGCGCCATCGGGGCGACTCTCCTGCGAGGGGCGTCGAATCGAGGGGACGAATTGGGTCACTCGCGCTGAAGGAGAGGCTGAGGCGCGCGGGAGACGCGAGATCAGGATACCGCGTCGGCCACCGCTGCCGCCGCCGCCTTCTCAAGCTTTTCGAGCTTCTTCATCTCGGAGAGACGGTCGACGATGTCGCGGAGGACGTCGATCGTGTCCTGGCCCGCCTCGATGTCGTACACCAGCTCGGGACGGTAGAAGCTGAGCGTCTTGACCGTCTCCTCGTAATAGGTGGTCAGGCGGCGGTTGATGACTTCCTCGTTCATGTCGTCGAGCCGGTTTTCCAGCAACGCCCGCGACCGCAGACGCTTCATCGCCTGCTTCTTGTCCTGGATGTTCAGGTGGAAGATCTGGACGACGTCGAGGATCGGGTCCAGCCGCTCAGCCTGGGCGTAGCTGCGGGGAAGACCGTCAAGGATCAGCGTGTTGAACTCGGGGATGAAGAACTCCTGAAGCTCCAGGATCTTCATGTGGCGCTCGAAGATGCGGACCGTCAGGTCGTCGGGGACCATCTTGCCGACGGAGGTGAAGCTCTCGATCTCGGCCCCGATCTTGCCGAGCCTGGGGATCTTGCGGAAGACGTCCCCCATGGAGATGTGGACGTACTCGGGAAGCTTGCCGATGACAGCTCCCTGGGTCCCCTTGCCGCTGCCCGGCATGCCGAACAGGAGAATGGTCCGATACTTGGTCTTGCGTCCCGTGGTTTCCACGCTGTTCCCGTCGGCAGTCATTTCGGTACCCTGAAGAAAGGTCGAGACGTACGGCCCGTACGGCCGTCCCGCGTCGTCGCGGCCCTTTCCCGAGAAGGGGCGGGGCCTCGTTCTTTTATTGTCTCCGCCGGCCGCTCCCGGGAGCAAGATGTTGAAAGAAACCTCACTCGCCCTGATCCGACATGCCGAGACTTCCGCGCCGAACATCTTCCACGGAGCCGAGTCGGACATCGGCCTGAGCGCCTGGGGCGAGCAACAGTCGCAGATCCTGGCCGACCACCTGGCGACCCGCGGCGCCGAGGCCGTTTATTGCTCGGCCCTGCGTCGGGCCGTCGCCACCGCGAAGCCGATCGCCGCCGCCTTGGGGCTCTCGCCGATCGTGATCCCCGAGCTTCACGAGCGCCGGATCGGCTCGCTCAGCGGCCGGAGCCGGGAGGACGGCTGGGACGTCTACCAGGAGTCCAAGCGGCGTTGGGTCGCCGGCGACCTGGAGTTCAGCCACCCCGGCGGCGAATCGTTCGCCGAGATCGGCCGTCGCGTCCTGCCTGTGCTCGACGACCTGAGGCGTCGCCATCCCGGCGGCCGGCTGATCGTCGTCGCGCACGGCATCGTCATTCGCGTCGCTCTGTTGAACATCCTCCAGGACCGCACGCCGGCCGACTTCGACGGGGTCGCCATCGACTTCGCCTCGATCAACGAACTCGTCCACGACGGCGACCGCTGGCGGGCCGAGGCGCTGAACCTGGTCACGGCCCCCTCCCCCGCCCGGCCCGTGGCCTGACGGTCGAGTCCTTCAGCCCGCGGCGGCCTCCGCGCGGAGCAGCCGCTCGAACAGGACCGGGTCGACCTTGCCCCGAAACCTGACCTTCCCCCCGACCTCGACGACGGGAACCTCGTTCCCATAACGGTCCTTGAGCTCAGGCGACTGGTCGACGTCGACCTCCTCAACCTCCAGCGAGTATCTCTGCCGGAAGCCGTTGATGACCTCCTTGGCCTTCACACAGCACCCGCACCCCTGCCGCGAATAAACGGTGACGACCACCACTCCAGCCTCCCCCCTTCCGCCCAGGAGTCGACGCAATCTCGAAAACACCCAGGCAACCTCCAAGTTCCGCCGCAGCTCGCTTGACAATCGCCGCCTCGAGCCCCAGAATAATACCTCACCCAACAAGTGAAACCATTCGAGCCGGAGTGGTGGAATTGGCAGACACGCTAGCTTGAGGGGCTAGTGGGCTAACCATGCCCGTGCAGGTTCAAGTCCTGTCTCCGGCACTAGTTACGACGAATCGCAAGCAACGGCCCCCTGGCGAACCTACACCGGTCTTACACCGGCGAAGGCTTTGCGAGGGGGTTGTGTCGTTATAGGATCCTCCCCCTCCCCCGGGACCCGCAGCCGAACCGCCCGCCTTCCAACGAAATCGGTTGTACACTTCCCCGGGGCCGACGTAGGCCCCTCGTCGCCGCAGCCGGTTGGGTCGGTCGAAGGGGCCTCGCGATGCCCGAGTCGGAGTCGGGAAATGCATTTGGTCTGAAAACCATCCTGGTGGTGGTCGCCGTGTTCATGCTCGGTGGTTACTTGAGCGTCAGGACGGCATTCCTCTCGTCCTTCTTCGGGGGACTAAGTCCCATAGCGATGGGCACGAGGGCGGCGATCGAGCGGCTCGAGCGGGCCAGGTCCGAGGCGGAAGGCCGCTGCGGCATTGCCCAACTCGTCCTGGCCCGCCGAGGGGACGCCCGTACGGAGATGGAGGGCCGGAAGCTGTACCTGGCCGCAAAGACCGAGGCGGACGTGGTTGTCGCTTCGTTCTCGGCGACTATGCTGTGCGGCATCGACGAGAAGGAACTAACTACGCTCCAGGACTTAGCGAAGACCGCCGCGGAACGGGCCAAGTCCTTCTTAGA
>NZ_JAALCR010000030.1 GCF_011065895.1 Paludisphaera rhizosphaerae
GGCCGTCGTCGTCTCGGATCGCTTCGCACGAATATCCACACGTCGATCCGTACGATCGACTCACGAAAGGCCCCTCGATGCTTCGCATCACGACATCCCCTCGGCCCGACTGGCGGACCGCCGTCGAGTCGAAGGGGCTGCTGTTCCACTCGCTCGACGACCAGCCGTACTGGGATGAGAGTGCGTACTTCCTCTTCGAGGCCAACGAGATCGACGCGGTCGAGAAGGCGACTTACCAGCTCAACGAGATGTGCCTGGCGGCCGTCGAGCGGGTGATCGTCGACGGTCGACTCGGCGAGCTGGACATCCCTCAGCGGTTCCACCGGTTCGTCGCCGAGAGCTGGGAGCGCGACGAGCACACGATCTACGGTCGGTTCGACCTGGCGTTCGACGGCAACGGCCCGCCGAAGCTCCTGGAGTACAACGCCGACACCCCGACCTCGCTCCTGGAAGCGGCGGTCATCCAGTGGTACTGGATGCAGGATCTCCTCCAGGGTCGGAACGATCGCGACGTCTTTGACCAGTTCAACAGCCTGCACGAGCGGCTCCTCGGCGCGTGGACGCGAATCCGTCGCGAACGCTCCAGGCGGGTCGTCTTCGCCGTGCTGGACGATTCGATCGAGGACGTGATGACCGTCGCCTACCTGCGCGACACGGCCATGCAGGCGGGGCTCTCAACCGAAACTCTGGCAGTCTCCCAGATCGGCTGGGACGCGCGCCGGGGGACCTTCACGGACCTCGCCGAGCGGCCGATCGACCTTCTGTTCAAGCTCTACCCCTGGGAGTGGATGCTCCGCGAGGAGTTCGCCCAATTCCTCCCCGGGGCGAAGACCCGATGGCTGGAGCCCCCCTGGAAGATGGTCCTGAGCAACAAGGCCATCCTGCCCATTCTTTGGGAGATGTTCCCGAAAAGCCCGTACCTCCTGCGCGCGAGCTTCGATCCGATCGGCGGCGACCACGTCGTGAAGCCGTTCTACTCCCGCGAGGGGGCGAACGTCGCCGTCGTCCGCGACGGCCAGACCGTCGCCCAGACGGACGGCGACTACGCCGACGGCCCCCAGATCTACCAGGAGTACCACCCCCTCTGGACCGAGGACGGCCGTCACGCCGTCATCGGGAGCTGGATCGTCAACGGCTACGCCTGCGGCCTGGGCGTCCGCGAGGACGAGGGCCCCGTCACGCGCAACACGAGCCGATTCCACCCCCACCTCTTCCGTGGCAACCGCTACGCGAAACCGCCGGTGATCAGAGCGCAGACCGCTTGAATTGCACACGGGCGGAGGAGAAAGGGGACTGGCTCCCGGCGCGAGGGCTTTGGCTCTTGGGATCGACCTGGCGGCCGGGTGCCTGTCCCCTTTCTCCGGGCATCCCCAAGGCCGCTTCGGAGGAAAGGGGACAGGCACCTCCGCTGCGCTGCGGAGCCAGTCCCCTTTCCCCTTCGCTTCTCGGATCTTCAATGAGAGTCCTGGGGACCCGCAGCGGTCGCCGCCCCGGCGGGGACGACGCGGTGGCCGCCGTCCTCGGCCAGTTCCAGGGCCGAGTCGTGGAGGTCGATGAGGTCGTGGTCCTCGGCGAAGCTGACGTAGGCGATCGACGACTCGGAGAGCTTCTCCAGGAGCGGCCGCACCTGGTCGGCGGGGAGGGCGTCGGTCACGTGGTCGAAGATCGCGTAATCGGGCTTCGCGAGCAACAGCCGGGCGAACGAAAGCCGTTGCTGCTCCCCCGAGGAGAGGGCATGGGACCAGTCGTGCTCGACTTCGAGCCCGTCGAGCCGCTCCAGCGCCGGGCCTAGCCCGACGGCTTCCAGCACGGCGATCACCTCAGAGTCCTCCGGCAGTTGGACCCCACTGGGTCCGCCGAGTTCGAGCTGGTCGCGGAGCCGGCCGGGAACGAGCAGCGGGCGCCTCGCCAGAAAGCAGACTTTCTCGGGCCGGACGATCCGACCTTCCCCCTCGGTCCAGAGCCCGGCGAGGGCCAGGAAGAGAGCCCTCTTCCCCTGGGGGTTCGGTCCGGTCACCAGCAGCTTCTCGCCGGCCGAAAGGTCGAGCGAAAGGTGGCGGACGAACTCGCGGGACTCGTCGCGAGGGTCGCGGAGCGTCACCCCCTCCAGGACGATCCGATCGCCCCGGCCGTCGACCCGAACCGCCCCCCGAGGCCGATGCTGGGCCCGATCGACCGACTCGACCAGGGCGTCGATCCGTGAGCTGACCGCGGCGAACGACGAGAGGGTCTCGAACTGGGTGATGATCAGCGACAGAGCCCCCAGAACCTGGGCGAACGCCATGGCCGCCTGCGTCACCACGCCGAATTCGACCTTCTGAGCGAAGTAAAGCGGCGCGACGATCAACAGGGGGATGATCTGGATCATGTAGTTGTACGCGCCCGTGAACATGACCAGGTTCCGGGTGACGCGAATGATCAGCCCCTGGTTGCGAGCGAGAGCCCCGAGCCGGGCGTGCAGGGTGGAGGCGAGCCGGGGCGAGGCGTCGGCGACGGCGATCGCCTCGGCGTTCTCGCGGGCCCGGACCAGGGCGTACCGGAGGTCGGCCTCGCGCTGAAGCTGCGCATTGTTCAGCCGGACGAGCGGACGCCCCAGCAGGATCGCCGTTCCGGTGCCGAACCCGGCGTAAACCAGCGCCGCCAGGACCAGCCAGGGGGTGATCGACCAGAGGACGCCGAGGAAGCTGACCGAGGTGATCGCCGCTCCCAGCGACAGGACGATGAACGCCAGGGCCGTCTGGGTGAACATCTTGACGTCGTCGGTCATCCGCTGGTCGGGGTTGTCGACCTCGGCGTCCTCGTTGATCCGATAGTAGGCGTCGTTGGAAAGGTAGCGGTCCATCAGCCGCCGCGTCGTCCACTCGCGCCAGAGGAGCCGCAACCGTTCCTCAGAGAACCGGTTGAAGGCCGCGATCACGGCCGACGTCAGAAACACTCCCAGGTAAGCGAAGGCGAAGAACACGTAACGCCCGCGGTTGCGGTCGGCGATCGCCGTCATGAAGTCGCGGCCGATGTAGCTGTTGACGACGTTCAGCCCATTGAACGCGACCAGCAGGATGAACAGGGCGACGATCCAGAAGAGCGCCCGGGGCCTCGACTCGGAGCCGAGGAACAGGCGGATCAACCGAAACGACTCCTTCAGAGCTTGCTTGCGCTGGTTTGCGGCAGTGCTGGTGCTCATCGTGTCCTGTCGGGCGGGAGGTCGAGGGCTTTGATTGAGGGCCGCTAATCGTTAGCACAATCAATGCCGAGAACACTGGCAGGCCCCCCCGATTCGGCTCGCCTCAGCGTCGCCGGCCGGGGCGAAGCTCCTTGGCGTGGTAGACGTCCGTCGGGATCTTGTGGTCGGCGTAGACCTCGGCGAGCAGGTTGTAGAGCTTCGGGTCGTAGTCCTTCAACTCGTCGGGCGTCATCACCCTGCGGCCCTTGTCGACGTATTCGTAGTTCGACCAGAACCACGTTTGAGTTCCCTCGGCCCAGTACTCGGCGACCGTGTTCGCCGCGTAGCTCTTCTTCCAGAGGCCGGCCTTCATCGCCTCGTCGTAGGTGGAACGAATCCGCCGGTAGAGGTCGGGATCAGCGCGGCGGATGCCGACGTCCATAATCCCGTGCGAGAACTCGTGGACCAGGATGTTCTCGCCGAAGTAGCGGGTGCCCGGGTAGCCCAGCAGATTCTCCTCGGCGCACGAGGTCGGGTTGCCGCCCATCCCGCGAGCGCGACGGTCCCAGTATTCCTTGTCGGTGAGCTTGCCGATGCGTTCCTCGTAGTGCTGGCGCTCGTCGTCGGTTAGCCGGGGGTCGTCGCGGGTCGGCTTCTTCCAGTTTCTCTGCTCGGGGAGATCCGTGGTCGATTCGGACTGCGCCATCACGATCACCCGCATCTTGCGCTGCACCATCGCCTCGCGGAGGTCGCCGCGCTTCAGGAGCATGTGATTGACGATGTCGCGCGCCGCCAGGATCGCGGCGTCGGGCACCTTCTCCGAACCGACGACGGTGATCCCGTTCGCATCGACGTACTTCTTGTAGAACGGGTCGAGCCCCAGCCCCTCGGGCACGGCGATGACGTTGGCGGCGACGTGATCGGCAATCGGCGGGTCGTCGCCGGTCACCGCGAGGAATGCCAGCAGGGGGATCAGGCTCGATACGATCATCCAGTCCTCGCTCTCGGGGCGGGTGTCCTCGCCGTCGTCGCATCGGACGGCCTGGCAGGCTGCAACGATCGTATCAATCGAGCACGCCGAGATTCCACCAGCACGGCGAACCGGAAAAGCCGTCGGAGACCACATTCAAGACAGAGGATTCGTCCTCAGCGGCTCATTCTCAATTCGGTTCGCAGGAGAGAGGCGAGCGAGGCCGCGCTCGTCTCATGCCGAACGAAGCCAATGACCACGATCGCCACAAAGTTCATGGCACCAACAAGTTAAATCCGACAGAAACGTGCCGACATCGCGACGATCGAAGCCAAAGCGAAGCCTGACTCGGCATGAGCGCGCGGATCGGCGACGGCCGCCAGGTCGGCCCGCGCCGGTCCATGGACACGCAAGCGTGGCCATGCCACCCAGCGCCGAGGGAGGGCCTAAACCAGATGTGAAAAGCGCGCGAACGAACCCGACCGTGGGGTCGGGTTTCGTGTACTCAACGCTTTGCCGCGGAAGCCGTTGCGTCCGACGGGTTCGACCGCGCGGTCCGGAGAACGAAGCCGCCGTCAGGCGGTGAAGCCGTCGCGGACGGCGATGATGGTCATGCCGTAGCGGTCGGCGAGGGCGACGACGTCGGGCTGGTCGACGACGATGGTCTTCTCGGCCTCGATCGCCAGGACGCGGGCGCCGGCCTTGTGGAGGTTCTCGACCGTGGTCATGCCGATGGTGGGGACGTCGAACCGCATGTCCTGCTGGGGCTTGGCGACCTTCACCAGCGTCCAGCCGCCGGCCTTGCAAAGGCTGCCGGCGCGGTCGATGCAGCGGTCGGTTCCCTCGATGGCCTCGATGGCCAGCGTGGCTGCCTCTTTGACGGCCACAGACTGGCCGACGTCCAGCCGGCCCATCTCCTTAGCCATCGTCCAGCCGAAGGCGATGTCCCGGCGCTCGTTGGCGGTCGGCTGGCGACGGGTCAGGACGCCTTCCTGAACGAGGAGTTCCGGAGCGTAGTCGAGCGCGGAGGTGAAGGTCATTCCGTCCCTCTTGAATTCGGCGATGACGGAGAGCAGCAGCGAGTCGTCGCGGTTGTCGGCCCGGTCGCGGCGGTACCACCACTGGACCGTCCGCAGGTCGGGACAGAGGTGGAGCCATCGCATGGGGGTGTAGATCACGTTCTTGGTGACCTTGCCCGCCATGACGATCTCGGCGGCGCCCCGGCGGCGGAAGGTCCGAATCATCCGCCCCATCTTGGCGACGCCCACGACGTCGAAGGTGGAGCAGATGTCGCGGAGTTCCTCGGAAGCCTCGTACTGGATCCCCACACAGGCGACCGCGAAGCCCTGACGGCGGGCGGCCTCGGCGAAGAGGATCGGGAACCGGCCGCTGCCGGCGAGCAGGCCGATGGTCCGCTCCGCGGGGGGCGCGGCGGCCCGGCGAAAGCGGCCCATGCGGCTTCGGGTCGCGTCTTGCAGGGAAGGCACGTCCTGTCTCCCTCGTCAGAAACCAGTCGGATCGGCGTTCTCGTCGTCGCCCTCGCTGAAGCCGACGGTCCCGTCGTGGCTGGGGGTCATCGGCAGGAGCGCCGAGACGGCCTCGATCTGGGCGGTCAGCTCGCGGAGCTGCTTGTGCATGTCGGGGAGCCGGGCGATCATCTGGAACAGCCGGCGCTGTTCTCGGACGGGGATCGCCGGCGAGCCGAGCACCTGCTGGCCGCTGGGGATGTTGCGGTGGACGCCCGCCTGGGCGCCGACCACCACGCCGTCGCCGATGACCGTCTTGTCCTTGATCCCGGCCTGACCGGCCATGACCACGTAGTCGCCCGTCTTGCAACTGCCGGCGATCCCCACCTGCGAGCAGAGCAGGTTGTGGCGGCCGATCTGGTTGTTGTGGGCGATCATGACCAGGTTGTCGATCTTGGTCCCCTCGCCGATTCGGGTCGCCTCGAAGGTCCCCCGGTCGATCGTGGTGTTCGCGCCGATCTCGACGTCGGAGCCGACCTCCAGCCGCCCGGTGTGCGGGACCTTGACGTGCTTGCCGTCGGCCTGGCGGTAGCCGAAGCCGTCGGCGCCCAGGACGGCGCCGGCGTGGACCTCGACCCGGTCCTCCAGGACGACCTCCGCGTAGAGCACGGCGTTGGGGTGGACGACGCAGTTGCGGCCGACCTTGGCGCGGTCGCCGATCACGGCCCCGGGGTGGATGGTCGCGCCCTCGCCGATCTCGGCCTCGTCGCCGATGTAGGCGAACGGATAGATGGCGGCGTCGCGGCCGATCTTGGCGGTGGGAGCCACCCAGGCCTGCGGATGCACGCCGGTCCAACGGACCTTGGTCCCGCCCGACAGATGGGCGCGGACGGCGATGAACGCGGCGATCGGGTCGTCCACCTCGATGACCGCCAGGTCTTCCTTCATCGGCGGTCGCCGATTGCGGAAGTGGGGGCCGACGATCGCCGCCGAAGCCGGCGAGGTTCGCAGCAGCTTGGCGTAGCGCTCGTTCTCAATGAACGTGATGTCGCCGGGCCCCGCCTCGTCCACGGGCCGGGCCGAGCGGATGGCGACCTTGCCGTCGCCGACAAGGCGTCCGCTGACCAAGGCCGCGAGCTGTTCGACCGTTGCGACCACTGGCGATTCCTTTCTTCCCTGAAAGGAGCAGACCAGGCACCGGGGGACGAATCTGGGGAGTCGAGCGAGGGGCTGTCCGGTCTCTGGAAATCCGTTTCCGTGGGACCTGCGTGCCGTCCCGATCCGTATTCGGCCTTCCCGGCCGTGCGGGAATCTAAACCAACTCGCCCCGACAGGCAAGCCGAGTCGATTCCCGGTCGAACCGCGTCGGGACCGCCGCGATTCTCTCTCTCGTCCATCGTCCAGGAACCGCCCCGAACTTCAGGCTTCCGCCCCCCGCAAGATCGCCAGGGCGGAGAGGTCGGGGATGTTGGCCGGGTCAGCGGGATGTTCGCCGCGGCGAGTCAGGTGGAGCGCCGAGAGCCCCGCCCGACGAGCCCCCAGGACGTCGTTCTCCAGGTCGTCCCCCACCGAGAGCACCCGTTCCGGCGGCAAACCGAGACGCTCGCAGGCCGCACGGAAGAACGCCCCATGGGGTTTGCGATAGCCGACTTCCGACGAGACGACGATCAGCTCGACGACCTCCGCCAGCTCCGGCAGGCCGGCGACGACCGCGTGCAACCGGGAGTCGAAGTTCGAGCCGATGCAGACCCGCATCCCGGCCTCTTGGACGGCTTCGACGGCCGGGACCGAATCCGGGAAGACGCTCCACGATTCAGGACGGCCGAAATGGTCCCAAAGTTCGTCGAACGCCCGATCCGGCTCCGGGACCTCGGGAAGCACCCGCCCAACGATCGCCCGCCAGCGCCGGCGTTCGACAGACTCGTCGGTCGAGAGGACGCCGTCCGCCCCCTGGACCAAATCGTCTCCGAACGCCGCGTTGAACCGGCCTCGGACCTCGTCAGGGTTCAGCTCGATCCCCTGGCGTGCGGCGGCGTCTGTATAAGCCGCGGCGACGGAAGGCGTCGGCCTGATTAAAGTCCCCACCGCGTCGAGGACGATACCCTGGATACGTCTCCAATTCGGTTGCGTGCTCATCGACGTCCATCGGCTGGCATCGTGGATTGGCCCGGAGGTCGATCAGGTCTCGCCCGTCGCCCCCACCCGGCCGGCCCGACAAACTGGGCAAGCCGCGTCAACATTGTCGGACCCGCAAGGCTTCGGGGGAAGGCGGTTTTCGGTCTTATTTCGGCCGCTCCTCGTCACGATCAACATCGGAGGCCGCCATGCGTTCACCTCACCACGCCCCGAGCCCGGTTCGGCAGGGCCCTCATCTCCAGGCGCAGGCCCTCCCGCCCGGCCAGATTCAGGCGCTCGACCGCCGCCGGACGCTCGACCAGCAGCAGAACGCTTACAGGGGGATGCACACGCCCGGCCGGAACACCGATCCGGGCCGTCGGCCTCCCTCGTGATCAGGATCGATCAGGCCTGACGCTTCGGGCGGACGAGCCCCGCCGCGACGTCAACGTCCAGGTCGGCGACCTGCCCGGCGGCCAGCTTGAGCAGGGCGACGCCGGCCATGGCGGCGTTGTCGGTGCAGAGGGAGAGGGGGGGGATGAACAACTCCACCCCCATCGCGTCCATCGCCGCGGTGAGCTTGTCGCGAAACCGCCCGTTGGCCGCCACGCCCCCGCCCACGCCCAGCCGCTTCAGGCCGGTCTGCTCCAGGGCCTGTTGCGCCTTGGCGACCAGAACGTCGACCACCGCTTCCTGGAAGCTGGCGGCGAGGTCGGCCGTCAGTTGCGGGGACGGCTCGACAGCCCCCTTCTCCTCGTTCTGTCCCCGAAGCGCGTACAGAACGGCCGTCTTCAGGCCCGAGAAGCTGAACGCCAGCCGGGGCTCGCGGAGGAAGGACCGAGGGAAGCGGAAGGCCTTGGGGTTCCCCGACTTCGCGGCCCGTTCGATCTCAGGCCCGCCGGGGTAGCCCAGGCCGAGGAGGCTGGCGACCTTGTCAAAGGCCTCGCCGGCCGCGTCGTCGATCGTGCCGCCGAGCAGTTCGCAGTCGAGCGGGCCTCGACAGGCGTAGAGGCTCGAATGACCGCCGGAGACGACCAGCCCGACGCAGGGGTAGACCTCTCGATCCGGGTGGGCGAGCTGGCAGGCGTAGAGATGCCCTTCCAGGTGGTCGACCGCAATGAGCGGGACGTCCAGCGCCAGGGCCAGCGACTTGGCCGCCGTCAAGCCGACCACCAAGGCGCCGACGAGGCCAGGGCGCGTCGCCACGGCGATCGCGTCCACATCCCTCAGCCCGAGACCCGCCCGCTTCAGGGCCTCGTCGATCATGGGGACGACCTCGCGAACGTGGGCCCGAGAGGCGATCTCGGGAACCACGCCGCCGAACCGTCGATGCAGGCCGACCTGCGAGGAGACCACGCTCGACAGGATGCGCGGGACCGATCCCCTGAGGGGTTCGGTCCCTTCCAGCACCGCCGCGCCGGTCTCGTCGCAGGTCGTCTCAATCGCCAGCAGAATCACGCGGCCTTCTTCTCCTCGGCGGGAGCGGCCGGAGCTTCGAGCTTCTTCTTGAGGACTTCCAGCGCCTTGTTCATGACCTTGTCCACGAACGGCGGGGCGGCGTCGGGAGGGGCGACGACCTTGGGGGGCTCGGGCTTGGTCGGGTCAGCCGCGGGCTTGTCGTCCTTGGGGACGTCCTTGGTCTCAACCTTTTCCTTGTTCTCCTGCGCCTTGGCCGCGTCGGACTGGGCCTCGACGGGCTTCTTGGGGGCGTTGAGCTTGGCCAGGGCCGGCAGGTCGCGGGCGCGACGGGCGATGAACCAGTCGCGGTACTCGCGGGGGGTGAGCTTCACCTCCATGTCCGGGTCGGGCGAGACGCCCCACTTGTCGGTGGTCTTGGCGTCGCGGAACCGGTGGATGTTCTCACCGGAGGGGCGATGGTAACTCGCGACCGTCAGCTTGAGGACGCTGTTGCCGTCTTCCAGCTCCAGGATGTTCTGGACCGAGCCCTTGCCGTAGGAACGGTGGCCGACGACCGTCGCCCGCTTGTGGTCCTGCAACGCGGCCGAGACGATCTCCGAGGCCGACGCCGAGTTCTGGTTGACCAGCACGACCATGGGCAGCTCCTCGTAGGGGCTGTCGTGCTGGGCTTCATAGGACTTGGGGATCGTGTTCCGTCCCTTGGTGCTGACGATGGCGCCGTGGTCCAGGAACAGGTCGGAGACCTCGACCGCGGCCGTCAGCAAGCCGCCCGGGTTGTCGCGCAGGTCGAGGACCAGGGCCTTCACTCCCTCTTCCTTCAGCGTGTCGAGGGCCTTGCGGACGTCCTCGCCGGTCGACTGGATGAAGTTGGTGATCCGGATGTAGCCGATCTTCTTGTCCTTATCGAGCATGAAGTCCCACGAGCCGTCCTTCTGGCGATGCTCGCCGAGGACGCTGGGGACCTCGATCACGGCGCGGGTGAGCTTGATCGGGGTCGGTTGTTCGGCCCCCTCATGCAGGACGTTCAACTGGACGTCGGTGCCGGGGCGGCCGGTGAGGGTCTCCACGGCCTTGTCCGAAGTCATCCCCTCGGTCGAGTGGCCGTCGATCTCCAGGATCAGGTCGCCGGCCATGATGCCAGCCTCGTAGGCCGGGGTGCCGACCATCGGCGAAATGACCCGCAGCCGGCCGGTCTCGTCGTCGATCCCGACCTGAATGCCGATGCCGCCGAACTTGCCCTCGATCTGCTTCCGGAACTGCTGCCACTCGCCCATGTTGATGTAGGACGAGTGCTGGTCCAGGTGCTGGAGCATCCCTTCGAGGGCGCTTTCCAGCAGCTCCTTGCGGTTGACGGGGCGGACGTAGTTGGCCTCGACCTTCTCCACGGCGTCGACGAAGAGGCCGTAGAGTTCGAGCATCTCGTCCTTGGGCTTGTCGGCGTGTGACGACGCGCCGGCCCACCAGCCCAGGGAGCTGAGAAGAGCCGCGGCGGCCAGGGCCATGTAGATCCGTCTCCGTCCCAACATTGGCGAGCCTCCCATGTTGTCGCTCCGCACCGCCCCCGACCCGCACCCGGATCGGGCGGTTCTCCAAAGCAAGTCTAGTCGACGTTCAGGGAAAGGGGCAAGCTCACCCAAGATTCGGCCCGGCCAACGCTGCGACCACGTCCGCCACCCCCGACACCGGCGCAAGGCAGGTATGGTTCCGGCAGTCGTAGAGCGTGACGCGGTCGCCGATCGGCGGGCGGTCCTTCAGAAGAGGGATCAGATGGGCGAGGGCCTCGCGATCCTCGACGGGGGCCGGGGCGACGACGGCGTGGGGGAGGAGCCGGAGGTAGGCCGTGTCCAGGACGGCGTCGAAGTCGGCACGGGAGTCGCCGGCGACGACGGCCAGTTCCCGGGTCGGGGCCAGCAGGAAGTCGAGGGCGATCAGGGTCTGGCCGCCGGCGGCGGGGGCCGATTCGAGGACCGTCGCGGCGGCCTCGACGGCCTCGCGACCGGTTCGCTCGAAGTCCTCGCGGCCGGTGAGAGCGGCCAGGCGGAGCAGGGCGGTGGCCGCCATGCCGTTGCCGGATGGGGTGGCGTCGTCGAAGAGGTCCTTTTGACGGGTCAAGAGGACTTCATGGCTCGCACCGGTGAAGAAGAAGCCGCCGCGGTCGGCGTCCCAGAACTCGGCGATCAGGACGTCAGCCAACTCAATCGCCCCGGCGATCCATTGCGGGGTTCCGGTCGCCTCGTAGAGCCGGGTCAGGCCGTCGATCAGGCATGCGTAGTCATCGAGATAGCCGTTAAGCTTGGCGACTCCATCCTTATAAGTGTGCAACAGTCGGCCGTCGTCCGCGCGGAGCCGGTCGAGCAGGAAACTCGCGGCCCTCTCGGCGGCCTCCAGGAACCGAGGCTCGGCCAGCGCCCGGCCCGCCTGCGCCAGCGCGGCGATCGCCAGGCCGTTCCAGGAGACGAGCACCTTCGTATCCTTGGCCGGCGGCACGCGACGATCCCGGACTGCCAGCAGCGCAGCGCGGGATTCGGCCAGTTCGGCTTCCAACTCCTCGGGATCGCGGCCGAGCGCCTTCGCAGCTTCGGCGATGGGCTTCGGCAGGTTGAGGATGTTCTTCCGCTCCCAGTTCCCCGGGGCCGAGACATCGTAGGTCAGGGCGAAGTTCCGCCCCTTGTCGGGGCCCAGCACCTGCAAGACCTCGCCCAGAGACCAGACGTAGTACTTGCCTTCCTCGCCCTCGCTGTCGGCGTCCTCGGTCGAGTCGAAGGGGCCCTCGGGTTCGGTCATCCGGTCCAGGATGTAGCCGAGGGTCTCTCGCGCGGTCCGAGCGAACGAGGGTTCGCCCGTGGCCTGGTACGCTTCCACATAGGCGGAGGCGAGCAGGGCGTTGTCGTAGAGCATCTTCTCGAAATGAGGGACCAGCCAACGCTCGTCGGTCGAGTAGCGGGCGAAACCGCCGGCGAGGTGGTCATAGATCCCGCCGCGAGCCATCTTCCCCAGCGAGAGCGTCGCGGCGTGCAAGGCCTGGGCGTCGCCGGTCCGGGCGTACTGTCGCAGCAGGACCCGGATGTCCATCGGGTGGGGGAACTTCGGCGCGTGTCCGAAGCCGCCGTTGTGGACGTCCAGGTTGCGGAGCAAGGCCTTCGCCGCGCGGTCGAGGAGCACTTCGGACAGCTCGCCCGAGCCGTCCGTCGATCGGCCGACGTCGGCCGCATTGCGGAGGTGCTCGGTCATCTCCGCGGCGCTGCGGCGGATCTCGTCGCGACGTTCCTCCCACGCCCGATGGACGCTCAGCAGGACGCGAGGGAATCCCGCCATCCCGCGCGAGTCGGTGGGGGGGAAGTAGGTGCCGCCGAAGAACGGCTCCAGGTCAGGAGTCAGGAAGACCGACATCGGCCAGCCCCCCTGGCCGGTCAGGGCCTGGACGGCGTTCATGTAGATCTGGTCGAGGTCCGGGCGTTCCTCGCGGTCGACCTTGATGTTCACGAAGTGGGCGTTCATGATCCGGGCGATGTCCAGATTCTCGAAGCTCTCCCGTTCCATGACGTGGCACCAGTGGCACGCCGAGTAGCCGACCGACAGGAAGATCGGCCGGTTCTCCGACTTCGCCAGCGCAAGCGCCTCCGGTCCCCAGGGGTGCCAGTCCACCGGGTTGTGCGCGTGCTGAAGCAAGTAGGGGCTGGTCTCCCCCTTCAAGCGGTTGGCGGGCCGATCCGAGGCGTCGCTGCGATCGTGGCGTGCATGTGATGACATGCCGGGATTCTATGCCGCCAGTCGGCGACTTTCTATACGAGTCCGACCGCCCGCCTCGGCTTCGCTCAGGCCTGGCCGCCTTTGAGATGAGCAACCGGACCGAGACGATCAGGCGTCGATCAGCCGTCGAGAAATGTACGAGTGCTCGAAGCCCCTCGGGGAGATGTAGTAAGGGACGAAGTGGCGGTCGAGCTTCGCCAGGGCTTCCCGAAGCATCGCAGGCCCCTGGGGAACGCCGCGGTGGTGCCACTCGATCAGCAGTTGGTCGATCGCGTCCGCTCGACCGCAGATCTCGTCCATGAGGCCGAACTCCGCCCCCTCGATGTCCATCTTGAGGACGTCGATGTGATCGTGCCCCAGCGAGTTGAGGATCGTCCCCAGGGTGCGAGTCTCCGCAAGGAAGCCCCCCGACGATTCGGAGCCCTCGGCGGTCAGTGAGGCGTAACCGCCGTCCACCGAGTCGAAATGCACGGTACCGTCCGTCGTACCGATTCCATACGGGAGCAACCGAAAATTGGCCGGCAGATCTCTCCGTTCGAGATCGCGAAGCGCCCCCGGGAGCGGCTCGAACCCGAAAACCTGGCACCCGTATCGCTTGATCAGGTCGAGGTCGAAGCTAATGTCCCATCCAAGACCAAACGAATAAACGATCGACTGAGGACCCAGGAGATCACCGCGCAGAACCCAGGTCCCATCGCCTTCGCCGGCCTTGACGACGGGGTACCGGCGAACCGGCCGCACCCACACGTCGCGACCGAGGAAACAACGCCGAATGTAGAACAACCGCTGCTTGAGATCCTCGAAACCGGCCAAAGGCGATCTCCTTCGTCGATGTGACCAGGAAAGTCCAGGCAAAACTCATTTCGCCCGATCGTGACACGTGCTGGAGGATCTTCTTCCTATCTGCCGCAAGCCCGAATGAAGCAAGACCGGACGACTCTTGAGACCGCCTGCCTACTCTCCGGGAGGAATGCACTGAACGGGCCGAAATCTCTCGCCCTGAAGTCGGTGCGGAGTCGGCTCAGGCACTCAAAAGAACTCGTGCAACTACATTTTCTTGTCTTGAACCAATGCATCGCCTCCGATTCGTCAAGGTACTCGCTCCCCTTTCAACGTGCAAGCCTCCATTCGTACGCCCCCCTCGGTTGTATTTCGGGGTAAACACGACAGGCTCGGCCCGACCTGTTCACGACTTGCAACCAGCGCAACCGAGACCCAAGTGGCTCAAATAGGCGGATTCCAACGTTCAGCCACGATTCCAAACCGGCGGCCGGCGCCAGCAGGGACCGCCGCGGATACGGCAGGCTCGCAACTCGTCGGCGCCGATGGGCGGCGGACAACTCGCTGCCAGGCCAACCGCCGTTGACGTGGGAGGTGCTTCACCTGTTCTGACGCCGACGATCTCGTACGTATCGTGGCTCACGTATACGCCGATCTTCGTCAACCCGAGGATGCTGGCGTCATCACGGGCGACGACAACTCGGCGACCGCCGCTCCGACGAAGCGGCCTGACGGCTTCCGGGTTGTTCCCCGGCCGACCGGCGGACGCCTTCGGCACGGGCCTGACCTGGACCTGGTTGAACCGCGACTACACGGCGGGGCGCGACTTCGACTTCAACGTCGAGAGCCCCATTCAACTGGCCCTATCCAGTTCGTGAACCAGAAATATTACAAGATGTCCACACGATGCGGCGTCGTCTTCCAGACAGCCCTCACGGAGATCCCCGACCCGGAACAGAACTCGGCGATCCCTGCGGCGTTCACCCTTTCGATGAGGTGGATCGTCCTGTACTGAGGCTCTGCGCAGATCGAGGGGTGGTCGACGCATCATCGCACCGACGCCCCCCGATGCGCCCTGACAAGCGTCGTCAGTAGTCGACCTTGTCCTTGCGATTATGGTACTCCTTCCAGACCTCCACAGCCTCGTCGCGCAGCAAGGACTGCTGGGAGATCGCGCGATCCTTGGCCGGCGAGGCGAACTGGGCGTAGATGAATTCGTCGTCGAAGTTGCCGTACTTCTTCGAATCCTCGACCTTGGCCCCGTAGAGGATGCCGTCGACGCCGGCCCAGTAGGCGGTGGCCAGGCACATCGGGCAAGGCTCCGACGACGTATAGAGAATGCAGCCTTCCAGCTTGGGCTTCTTCAGCAGAGCGCAGGCCTGGCGGATCGCGTGCATCTCGCCGTGCCAGGTGGGATCATTCTGGGCGACGACGTGGTTCATCCCGTCGGCGATCACCGTTCCCGATGCGTCTACGATCACCGCGCCGAACGCGCCGCCGGTTTTGTATTCGACCCCGGCCTTCCGGGAGTTGGCGATCGCCCGGCGCATGAACTCCTCATGCTTCGCCTTGGGAAAGCGGGCGTAAACCTGTTCGGCGGTGATCCGCGGAGCATCGCTGGGGACCTGGATGAAGCCCATGGTCGTCCCGGACGTCGCGCCGGGCGCCATCCAGAAAAGGCCGAGCGGAAAGCCCAGGCCCAGAGCCAGTCCCAGGGTCATCCGACGGATACGAACGCTCGGGCTCGGACGGGATTCGCTCATGGTGTACCTCTTCGGGTTCGAACTCCACCGCCGAACGTCTCGCGAAACCGCTCGACACGACGGGCGATCCAACCTGATCGCTCCCCACGCTGGTGGGAACCTACAACGTCCCCGCCTCATGTGAGAATGAGAATCGATTGAGCGACCCGCCGGATTGATGAGAGGCGGGAGCGGCCGCTGATTGAGGTGGGCGCAGCGCTGCGGCGATCGCGCGAGAGGCGATGGAGTGAGAGAGGCGCGGCGATCGAATTCGAATCAGACCTCGCTGGCCAGCGAGTAGATGTTGTGACCCTCGCGACGAAGCTTGCCCTCGGAGGCGAGTTCCTCCCAGATGCCCGGAGGGTGGCCGGCGGGTGGGGTGATGCCGCCGATGCGCGAGGTCTTGCTGCCGGGACTGAGCCCCGACTGATCGTCAAGCCGGGCGAGTTTCAGGCGCTTCTTGAAAGCCTTGTACGCGCGCTTGCGTTCCTCTTCGGTCGACATGTTCAAGCCCCCAGAGGCGGCGGAGGGAGAGGGGTTCCGCCGGCGATCGGGATCGGTCAGACAGCGTCGGCGAGGCGGCGGCTGACGACGTCGAGCAACCGCCTCACGTCCTCGGTCTCGAAGTTGTGGTTGAATCGGACGCTGAAGGTCTGCTCTTCCGATTCAGCCTGATGGTTGCCGGCGGCGTCGCGGGAGTGGACGACGACGCCATGAAACGAGGAACGGCGGAGGATCTCTTCAAGGAGATCCTCGGTCGCGTAGAGCTCCAGCTCGCGCACGGTCATTCTCGTCCTTGATGAGAATGGAAGGAGCCCGACCGATCCCCCGCGCCCGCTGCCGTTGCGGTGCCGCAACCCGGCGTCGACGGTCTCCGAGGGATTATTCTAGCCGCGCCTCGCCGAGCGTGGAAGGTCAAGACCGAGCACGCTTCGACCCGTGCATGAAAATGTTTCGATACCTGTCGGCGACCTCCGCATCCTGGACGGCCGCCGAACTCGATCATCCGCAGAGGCGCCGGCTTGAGGCGGCCTCCAGCGGCCTCACGACGAGAGCGACGACAGCAGGACGTCGCGATAGGTCAGAACCCGAGACCGCTCTTCCCCGCACTCGACGGTCGAATCGTCCGGATACTCGATGGCCAACCGCACATGGTCGCCGCGAATCTCCACGACCGTGACGACCACGTCGTCGCCGATCACGACGCCTTCGCCCACTTCCCTGGGGATGATGATCACAGTCCACCTCGCAGCAAGGTCCCCCGGATCGAACCGCGGGCCGCCTGGGGAGGGGCGGCGGGCGGCGACGACCCCCCGATTGTATCGAGGCGCCCCCCCCCGTCAATCGCTCGCCGGGCCTCGCGACGAAGCGCCCTGGGGACGCCCCAACTTGCGCATCCCTGAACGCCCTCGTTTCCGCCCCGCGCGTCGGCTCTCGACGGCGCTTTCCGATTCATCAAGCGCCGCGCCAGGTCAGTTCGACGCGCTCGCCGTCGCGGGTGCGCTCGCCGCCTGTGCAGTTCAACTCGATCGTCGCCGCGGAGCCGTCGCGCCGGGGCTCCAGTCGACACCAGCCCAGCGGCTGAGGCGTCTCAAAGTGGTAGGCGACGGCCGGAAGATTCACGCAGTGGACGCCGTCGACCTCGCTTCGCTGCCAGACGTGAGTGTGACCGAACAGCAGCGCCTTCACCTGCTTGCGCGGCCTGATCACGTCCATCAGCGCAGCGGTGTCCTGCAGGGCTCCCTTGGGGGGCTCGGGCGTGGGGGACGGGTGATGGTGCATGAGGACGAGGGTGGGGACGTTCGGGGCGGCGTCGAGCGTCTTCGACAGCCAGGCCAACTGCCCCTCTCCAACGACGCCTGGCACGTCGTTCACGTGGTCAAGTGTGTCGAGCATCGCCAACCGCAGTCCGGCGGCGTCGACGACGCTCGCGCAATGGCCCGCGGCCACATCGTCATGCCGGTCAATCGCCTGGCGGAAATGATCGCGGTCGTCGTGGTTGCCGAGCGTCAGGTGGACAGGGATCCCCCGTTCGCGGATCGGCTTGAGAAGAGAGAGGAACTGGGAGTAATCGCCCGACTGGCCATCCTTCAAGGCGAGATCGCCGAGGACCGCGACGGCCGCAGGAGGCTTCGGCTGCGCCAGGATGTCGTCGACGACGGCCCGGAGATTGGCGCTGAGATTGAAGTGTTGACGCACGACCTTGTCGGGCGAGGCGTCGATGTGGCAGTCGGCCAACAGCGCGACGTAGCCGCCGGGCTCGTCGCGAAGGGCCAGCGCCGCGCGGGCGCCGGGGACGGTCAGGGCGGCACCGCCGAAGGCGAGGCTTTGGAGGAAGGCGCGGCGGGAAGTCGGGGGCAGGTGGATCGGCATGGGATCGCTCGCGGGCGGCCCGATCGGTTCCGGCTCCAGGCCGTTCGTGATCCGGGACCGCGTCCTGGGGTTTGACGGGCCACTCGTTCGGCGTTGGAATGGTCAGGGCCGCCGCGATCGACGGCCCCCTCTTCGCATTCATCCTGACCGATCGCCAGTCGTTTCGGAAGGTCGCGCCCATGGGATATGAGGTCGAGGTCAAGTATCGCGGGGTCGACCACGACGCCCTGGCCCGTGCACTTGAGGCACTGAAGGCGGAGCCGCTCGGTTCCGTCGACGAGGAGGATCTGTACTACAACCATCCCGCGCGCGACTTCGCCGCGACCAACGAAGCGTTCCGCATCCGCTGCATCGGCGACGACAATCGGATCACCTACAAGGGCCCCAAGGAGGCCGGGCCGACGAAGACTCGCGAGGAGATCGAGATCTCCTTCGAGCCTGGCGAGGAAGGCCGTGAACTGCTCGCCCGGATGTTCGACCGCTTGAGCTTTCGCCGCGTGGCCGTCGTCCGCAAGCGCCGGACGTCGTATCGGCTGACCTTCCACAACCGCGAGGCCACCGTCACGCTCGACCGCGCCGAGGACCTGGGCGACTTCGCCGAGGTTGAGACGCTCGCCGAGGATCGCGAGGATCTCCCTCGGGCGCAGTCCGCCGTCCTGGAACTGGCGGCGAAGCTCGGCCTCTCCGAGGTCGAGCCCCGTTCGTACCTGCGGATGCTGCTGGAAGGGAAGTCTCGGGCAAGGGAGTGAGCGCGCCGGCGCCTCGGCGCGCGACGATCGGAACGGCTCAGGCCTTGGCGTCGTCCACGTCGGCCGACTCCAGGCTGATCGGCCGGGAGGAGGCGTGCGGCCCGCGATAAGGCGCCACGGCCTCAGCCGGGTCGCGGAGCCAGGCGAGGATCCGATCGGCGGCGCGTGAGGTCGCGCCGGGCCGAGCGGCCGTGTATCTCAGGGCGGCCAGCGCCGAGGTGGCGCGGGCCATCGCCTCGGGATCGCTCAGCCAACGTTCCGCATGTCGGACGAGTTCGTCGGAGACGTCCTGACTCGTCAGGTATTCGGGCATCAGTTCGGCGTCGGCCAGCAGGTTGACCAGCGTGATGTATTTCGCCTTGATAAACGGCCGCGCGATGACCAGGTCGATCGGCCGCACCTTGTACAGGATGACGGTCGGCAGCGCCTCCATCATCAACTCCAGGCTGACCGAGCCGGAAACCGACCAGGCGACGTCGGCGACGCGGATCAATTCGGGCGTCCGCGCGGCGTAGATTTCCAGATCCGGCGAGGGGAGCCCAGAGCATCCCTGGAGAGTCTCGGCCACGATCTCCTCGGCCAGAACGCGGTGCTTCTCGTGCAGGCAGGCGACGGCGAACCGGACGTCGGGTCGCTTCGCCGCGAGCTTGGCGGCGGCGCGAACCAGGATCGGCAGGTTGCGCTTCAGCTCGAGCGTCCTCGAGCCGGGAAGGATCGCCAGCAAGGGACGGCCATGGGCCTCCTGGGCGGTCGTGAACGTCTCGTCGAGGTCGCGGTCCTGAAGCTCGTCGAAATAAGGATGCCCGACGTGAACGGCGTGCTTGACCCCGCGCTCGGCGTACCAGGCGGGCTCGAACGGCAGGCTGCAGAGAACAAGGTCCACGAACTCACGGACCTTCTTCACCCGCCATCCCGCCCAGGCCCAAAGCTGGGGAGGGACGAAATAGAAGACCGGGATCCCGCGAGCCTTGGCGCGGCGGGCGATCCACCAGTTGAGGCCCGGGTAGTCGACGAGGACGACGGCGTCGGGCCTCTCGTCGCGGAAGCAGCGGTCGGCCAGGACGATCAGCCGGACGAACGTGACGATGTTCTGGAAGACGCTGAGGAACCACATGACGGCCAGGTTCACCAGCGGGTATTTCAGCTTCGCGCCCGCCTCGGTCATCTTCGGGCCGCCGTAGCCGGTGAACTCGGCGTCGGGGACCCGTTCGCGGAGGGCGTGGATCAGGTTGGCGGCGTGCAGGTCGCCACTGGGCTCCCCGGCCGAGATGAAAATCTTCATCGGTGTCTCGCTTCCATGCACAGAGCGGGGGAGGACAGGCCGACTTCCTAGCCCGCCTGATATCGCTCGCGTTCACTACCAGAAACACAGAGCGTTGAGAAGTCGAACCGTCGCCCGGCTCAACTCGTCATTCCTCGTCGACGTCCGGAAACCCCAGTTCCTTGAGACGGCGATACAGACGAGGCCGCGAAACGCCCAGGATCTCGGCGGCGCGAGACTTGTTGCGACGGGCCCGAACCAGGGCGTTCTCGATCAACCTCCGCTCCACGTCGGTGAGGATCTCGTCGAGCGGCCTCGGCGGAGCCGGCCGGGGCGGGGGATAGGGGTCGGCGAGGTTTCCACGGACGTCGGCCGGGAGGTCCTTCTCGTCGACGAGCGTCCCGACGCCCTGGCCGTGGGCGTGTTCGACGACCCTCGCCAGTTCTCGCAAGTTCCCCGGCCAGTGATAGGCCGTCAGGGTCGATTCCGCCGCCGACGTGAACCCGGATCGCTGGACTCCGCCCCGCAGATTAAGGCGTTCCAAAAAATGCTGAGCGAGCAGGGGGATCTCGTCGCGGCGGTCGCGCAGGGGAGAGAGGCGAATCGTCATGACCGAGAGAGCCAGGAAGAGGTCTCGGTGCAGGGTCTCGGCGAGAACCGCGGCTTCGGGTTCGGCCGTCGTGACCGCGAGGATTCGGACGCGGTGGTCGCCCGCCTCCAGAGCCCGAGCGAGCTTCGCCTGAAGATCGCGGGGCATGGCGGCCAGGTCGCCGATCAGCAGCGAGGAGCCGTCGGCCGCGGCGAGTCGAGGAGGTGCGACAGGTTCGGCCTCCCCCTCGACCGCCGTCGCGAACAACTCCCGGTCGAGAACCTCGGGAGGGAGGGCGGCGCAGTCGAAAGCCCGAAGCGACGGGCCGGTGAGTCCACCGACGGCCAGTTGATGCACGGCTCGCGCGGCGTGTCGTTTACCGGTTCCTGGTTCGCCGACGAAGAGGACCGGTCGACGGACGGCCGCGGCGACTCGGATTTGCTCCATCAAACGACGATGCGCCGGACCTGTTCCCACCATCGCATCAAAACCGAAACGGTCGGCCAGCGAGGCCCGGACGTCCATCAATCGGACGCGGAGCCGATGGCCCTCCGAAATCGGGGCGTCCGGCGGCTCGGGATCCTCGGCGTCGAGGACTCTCCCCAACATCCCCAGCAGGAAGCCCTGAGCGTCGAGGAACGGGAGAAACGCCAAACGACGGCGGAGACGGACGCCGTCGGGGCGGACGAACATCGTCGTGGTCGTCGCGGCGCGGCCGGCGAGCGCCTCGGGAGGCGGCGAGAGCCCGGCCGCGAAGTCGACGGCGTCCCCCGCGCCCGTCGAACCGTGGCCCAGACACTCGACACCGACCAGGACGTCGGCGGCCATACCGGTCAGTTCCTCGAACGCCGGATTCACCCACGCGATGCGGAGGTCCGGGTCGAGCCAGAAGAGGGGATCGCGTGCCGACCGCCAGACCTGCTCCGGCCGAAGCGAGGAGGGGCGAGGCGACGGCATGACGGAATCCCTCCCTGACGAACGACCGGCGATCAGGCTTCGTCGAATCGACTCCACGACCAGACCACCCGGCCGACAAGGAAGCCGGGGACTGCCTCACTGATATCGATGGGGATCAGCGGATGGGCGCGGCCAGGTTGGTTGGGGCGAAGGATCAGGTGTCGGCCGCTGCCGTCGAGCCAGCGGATCATCAGTTCGCCGTCGTGCCGCACCGCGACGATCTTCCCCTGAAGATCGGACGGATCGGTGTCGCTGCGGTCGATCGCGACGATCGAGCCCCGCGGCAACATGGGATTCATGGCGTCGTCGGCTACCTTCACGGCGATCGTCGCCGAGGGGTTGGGGAGCCACTGACGGAAAGCCATCACCCGACCCACGGCCAGCGCCGGGTCGACCACCGGCCCCATCAGGTCTTCAGGCAAGAAGACAGGCACGGCCAGGAACTCGCCGTTCTCCGGGCACGTGTGCAACTTCCCGTCGAGTTCGACGGGCGGATGAACCGCCCGCTCACGCTCCAGTTTCTCCAGGCCTCGACGAATCAGCTCGATCGGCGAGAGGTCGGCTACCGGCCGATCTTCGCTCGCGGAGGCGTACCGAGCCCCCTCCCCCGATACGAGATAATTAGGCGACGCCCCCGTCAGCTCGATGAAAGCCAACAGGATCTCGGCGGGAACCGTCACGCCGGTTTCATAGTTGTACCAGGTGCGCGCCGGCAAATTCAGCCGACGAGCCAACTCAGGGCCCCCGTGGTCGCCGAAGAGTTCCTGACGGATCTCCCGAAGTCGACGCGACAGAGCCGATCTAATCGTAAGCCGAACCTTTGGTGTTTTTTTCCGAGCCACGGCGCTCGTTCCAATTTAAGGGAGCCGCTCGGCCCCAGGATGTTCCAGGTCAAGCCACATAGGCACACGAAGAATCGCCTCGGCGCCACAGCCGGCAGGGTGCAAACCCTCCCCACGAGCAACCTTCGGCATTCACCCTTCCGTCCTGGCGGCTCAAGGTATCACACACCGCCGGTCCCGTCATTAGAAGACAGCTTTATGTATCAAGAAGGGTAGCCGGATGTCGCCATTTAGCAACCTCCAACCGCGCATGCGTTTCTGATTCCACACTCGTTGCCTTTTCGAGCCGGCAAAATGGCGAAAATTCAGCGCATAGGCGATCTTCCAGGCTTCGGAAAGCCGGGCGCACGGAGCCTGATTAGGGAAAGAGGCGATGGCGGCGGGGCGGGGCGGGATAGGGAACGAATTAGAACATTCCGAGTTCGTCGCGGGCCTCGTCAGACATGCGATCAGGGGTCCATGGCGGCGACATCACGAGCTTGACGTCAACCTTGGACACCCCTTCCACCTTCTCCAGAGCGGCCACGGCGTTGCGGAGGATCTCCGGGCCCATCGGGCAGGCGGGGGAGGTCAACGTCATCTCGACGGCCACCTGGTCCTCCTCGGTTTGAACCGAATAGACCAGACCCAGGTCGACGACGTTGACGTTCAGTTCCGGGTCGACGACGGTTTTGAGGGCCTGGACGAGCGCGTCGTGGTCGATCATGGGGGTTCCTTCGGAAGTGGCGCGGGGGATGATCGATCAGTCGTCGAGCCGGATGTAGACGCCGTCGTCGCGGACCTCGACGGGATGAGCCGGGACCGGCTCGACGGCCGGGAAGCAGAGGACGGCGCCAGTGCGGACGTCGAATCGCGCCCCGTGGCGGGGGCATTCGATGCAGGTTCCGTCCAGTTCCCCATCAGCGAGCGGTCCGCCGTCATGCGTGCAGACGTCGTCGATGGCGTAGTATTCGTCGCCGATCCGGAAGAGGGCCACGTCGCGGCCATCCACCTCGACGACCTTGCGGTCGCCGGGGGCGAGTTCGGACGCCTCGGCGATTTTGACGGTTTTCAACATGGCAGGATCCCCGACAGCCTGGATCAATGCCCTGCGTGCTGAAGCATGGCGACCCGAGCCACGTCGCGCTTGATACGGCGGAGCACCCCTGCGAGGCCGCGGACGCGCAGCATCCCCAGGACTTCGGTCAACCCGCAGCGGTCCACGAGGTCGCCGGGGACCTTCAACACGTCCTCTGGGGCCGCGCCGTTGAGCCCTTCCAGCAGCAGCGAGACGAAGCCGCGAACGGTGGGCGCTTCGGCCGGGGCGTCGCCGTAGAGGGCGACCCGATCACCGATCATCTCGACGAACAGATAGACCGGCGACTGGCATTCCTCCACGCGATGCTCGGCGTCCTTCCGCGCCTCCAGCTCTGGGGGGAGCGGCGGCAGGTTCTTGGCGAAATCGATCAAGAGGTCGATCCGCTCCTGGCGGTCGGACTCGCGTAGTTCGTCGATAATAGCGTCGAGGGCGGCTGGCATAGGAATCGTCTGCTCCTTCCGGCGTTGGGAGAGGGCCGGCCCCGGCTCGGGCGGTTCCGTACAAGCAGTCGGCTTCGCACGCGCGAAGCCGACCGTCGGACGGGTCTGCGACCATCCGGGTTCGTTCCATTCTTCACGATGGCCCGTCGTCGGGCAAGTCGTGATCTCAGGCGCCGGGCCCACGCTCGATCGGCGCGCGGACCAGGTTGCCCCACTCAGTCCAGGAGCCGTCGTAATTGCGGACACGCGGGTATCCGAGCAGGTACGTCAGCACGAACCACGTCAGGCTGGAACGCTCGCCGATCCGGCAATAAGCGACGACGTCGTCGGCCGGCTTCAGCCCGGCTTCCTTCTCGAAAATCGTCTTTAGCTCGGGGACCGACTTGAACTTGCCTTCGTCGTCGACGGCGCGGCTCCAGGGGACGCTCTTGGCCCCAGGGATGTGGCCGGCGCGGAGGGCTCCCTCCTGGGGGTAGTCCTCCATGTGCTGCATCTCGCCGGTGAATTCCTTGGGGCTGCGGACGTCGATCAGCTTGCCGCCGGCCTTCATGTGGGCGAGCACGTCGTCACGGAAGGCGCGAATGGCCGCCTCGTCGCCGCCCGCGACCTTGTAATCGGTCCGAGGGTACGCGGGGGTTTCACGCGTGAGGGGCCGGCTCTCATCGATCCAGAGCTTTCGACCGCCGTTCATGATCTTCAGGTTCTTGTGGCCGAAGAGCGTGAACGCCCAGAAGGCGTAGCAGGCCCACCAGTTCGACTTGTCGCCATAGAAGACAACCGTCGTGTCCGAGCTGATGCCGCTCTTCGAGCAGAGTTCGGCGAACCGATCGGCGTTGATGTAGTCGCGGACGACCTGATCCTGGAGGTCTCCCTGCCAGTCGATCCGGACGGCCCCCGGGACGTGGCCCAGGTCGTAGAGCAAGAGGTCTTCGTCGCTCTCGACGATCCGCACCTTGGGATCGTCGAGATGGTCCTGAACCCACTGAGTCGAGACGAGAGCCTCGGGATGAGCGTACGCTTCTCCCATCGAACCAAACTCCCCGGCCTTCCCGGCCGATCAAGAATCCCCGAGTTTCGCCGCGACGGCCCCGCGAAGGGTTTCGCGAACGGGGTCGAGGGTGATTCGGTCGTAGACGTTGGCGAAGAAGCCCTCGACGATCAGCCGGACGGCCGTCTCGCGGGGGATGCCGCGGGCCTGGCAGAGGAAGATCATTTCCTCGTCCACGCGGCCGGCGGTGGCGCCGTGAGTGCAACGGACGTCGTTGGCCTCGATCTCCAGGCCGGGGATCGAATCCGCCCGGGCCGAATCCGAGAGGATCAGGTCGTCGTTCTTCTGGTAAGCGTCGGTGCGCTGGGCGTCCTTCTCGACGCGGATCATCCCCTTCCAGACGACCCGAGAGCGGTCCTTGAGGCCCCCCTTGTAGAGGAGGTCGCTCGTGGTGTGAGGCGCCTGGTGGTCCTGTCGCGTGAAGTAGGCGAGGTGCTGGCGGCCGGTCGTGAACATCACGCCGTTGACCTGGGCCGAGGCCCCCTTGCCGGCCAACGCGACCTCCTGGTTGACCTTCGACAGCCGCGAGCCCAGGGCCCCAACGGTCCACTGGAGGGTCGCGTCGGCCCCGACGACGGCCCGCTCGCGGGTGAAGTGCCAGGTGGCGTCGTCCCAGTTCTGGATGTTGACCAGACGGAGGTGCGACGACGCCTTCTGGAGGACCTCAAGAGCCCCAATGTGCAGCCCCGGCTTGTCGCCGCGGCCGGCGCTCGCCGTTTCGCGGACGAGAGTGGCCTCGGCACCTTCTTCCAGCACGACCAGCGTGTGGCCGAAGTCGACGCGGCCGTCGGCCGACATGCCGGCGATGCTGAACAGCGGGAGTTCGACCTTCACGCCCTTCGGGACGTACAGCAGCGAACCGCCGCTCCAGAAGGCCGCATGAAGCGCCGCGAGGACGTCGTCCGACGGCTTGACGACGTCGGTCAGCAGGTGGTCGCGGAGGATCTCCGGATGGTCCTTGACGGCCGTCTCCAGGTCGACGAAGACCGCGCCGCCGAGCTTCGCCGGGTCAGGCCGACGCACGACCGCGCCGTCGACGTGCTCGACGCCCGTCGCGTAGTGGGACGACAGCCCTTCCCAGAGCCCGTCGAAGGCGGCCTTGGCGGACGACGAGGGCTCGACGAGGGCGGGGGGCCCGAACTCGGCCGGCTTGAAGGCGCGGATGTCGGTCCGCCGCCACTCCTCGTCGCGCGAGGTCGGCCAGGCGAACGCCTGAAACCGCGCAAACGCCTGCCGGCGGCGGTCGACGAGCCAACCGGGCTCGTCCCGCCCCTTCAGAAACGCCTCGAAAGCGTCTTCAGTGAACCCGGCATGGGCCGTCGTCGTCGCGGAAGGGCTGCTACTCATGTTGCTTCCAGAACTTGAACATCAACGCGATGAAATCGACCACGCCCCCGCGCCTCGTTAGGTGCCACGGGCGGCGGCCCAGGAATCAGTAAGGAGCGACGACGTCGCGGGCAGACCGTACCATACCATCCGCTGCGGCGTCGCTCGCGCTGGGGGCTCTGAGCGCACTCCGGCCCAGAGGCCGCAGAAGGTCGACCGCCGCTGTTCGTGACGGTCGACTAACCAAAGCCCCGTCAGCCGACGGAGCCCTCCATCTGGAGCTGGATGAGCTTGTTCATCTCGACGGCGTACTCCATCGGCAGCTCCTTGACGAGGGGCTCGATGAAGCCGCTGACGATGAGGGTGCTCGCCTCAGCTTCGGAAAGGCCGCGGCTCATCAGGTAGAAGAGCTGCTCCTCGCCGATCTTGGAGACGCTCGCCTCGTGGCCGATCTTGACGTCATCCTCGTCGATCTCGATGTACGGATACGTGTCGGACCGGCTGGACGGGTCGAGGATCAGGGCGTCGCAGACGACGTTCGACTTCGACCCCTTGGCGCCGTCGGTCACCTTCAGGAGGCCGCGGTAGCTGGCCCGGCCGCCGTTCTTGCTGATGCTCTTGGAGATGATCCGCGAGCTGGTGTAAGGGGCGGCGTGGACGACCTTGCCGCCGGCGTCCTGGTGCTGGCCGGCGCCGGCGAAGGCGATCGAGAGGATCTCGCCGCGGGCGCCCTTGCCGACCATGTAGACGGCCGGATACTTCATCGTCAGCTTGCTGCCGAGGTTGCCGTCGACCCACTCCATGAGCGCGTCTTCGTGGGCCACGGCCCGCTTGGTGACGAGGTTGTAGATGTTGTTGGCCCAGTTCTGGATCGTCGTGTAGCGGCAGCGCCCGCCCTTCTTGACGACGATCTCGACCACGGCCGAGTGCAGGCTCTCCGACGAGTACATCGGGGCCGTGCAGCCCTCGACGTAATGGACCTGAGCGCCTTCCTCGACGATGATGAGGGTCCGCTCGAACTGGCCCATGTTCTCGGCGTTGATGCGGAAGTACGCCTGGAGCGGGACGTCGACCTTCACGCCGGCCGGGATGTAGACGAACGAGCCGCCGCTCCAGACCGCCGAGTTCAGCGCCGCGAACTTGTTGTCGGCGATCGGGATGATCGTGCCGATGTACTCGCGGACGATGTCGGGGTATTCGCGGACGGCCGTGTCGGTGTCGACGAAGATCACGCCCTTCTTCTGAAGGTCTTCGCGAAGGCTGTGGTAGACGACCTCCGACTCATACTGAGCGCCGACGCCGGCGAGGAACTTGCGCTCGGCTTCGGGGATGCCCAGCTTCTCGAAGGTGTTCTTGATCTCGGCCGGGACGTCGTCCCAGCTCCGCCCTTGGCGGTCGGCGGCCTTCATGAAGTAGCGGATGTCGTCGTAGTTCAGCTCCGAGAGGTCGCCGCCCCAGAGCGGGGTGGGCTTCTGGAAGAAGGTCTCCAGGCCCTTGAGGCGGAAGTCCCGCATCCAGGCGGGCTCGTTCTTCATCTCGGAGATCTGCTCGACGATGTGCTTCGTGAGCCCCTTGCCGCTCTTGAAGGCGTAATTGGCGTCGGAGTCGCGGAAGCCGTACTTGTACTCCTCCTTGATCCCCGCCACCTGCTGGTTCAGATCGGTCGACATCTCGCGTCCCCTCGTCGTATGAGTGTTCGTCGCCGCGGTCGGGTGGGTGGGTCAGGCGCCCACGCCCTGGGCGTTGGGGTTGGCGGCTTCCAGCTCGTCCTCGCGACGGGCGGCGTCGGGGTACTTGGCGCGGACCCAGTCGTAGCCTTCGCGCTCAAGCTGCTTGACCAGCTCGGGGCCGCCCTGCTCGACGATCTGGCCGCCGAAGAGGATGTGGACGAACTGGGGCTTGATGTAGGTGAGGATCCGCTCGTAGTGGGTGATGACGAGGATCCCCGTCGAGTACTTGCCGGCGACCCGGTTGACCCCCTCGGAGACGATCCGGACGGCGTCGATGTCCAGGCCGCTGTCGGTCTCGTCGAGGATGGAGAAGGCGGGGCGGAGCATGGCGAGCTGGAGGATCTCAGCCCGCTTCTTCTCGCCGCCGGAGAACCCCTCGTTGAGGTAGCGGCGGGCGAACTCGTGGTCCATGCCCAGGTCGTCCATCTCCTGGCGCAGCTCCTTGCGGAAGTCGCGCATCGGGATCAGGTCCTGGCCTTCCAGCCGTTCCGGGTTGCGGACGTTGGTGACCGCGTGGCGGAGGAAGTTGGCGACGGTCACTCCGGGGATGGCGGTGGGGTACTGAAAGGCCAGGAAGATCCCCGCCTTGGCCCGCTCGTCGGGCTCCATGGCCAGGACGTCCTCGCCGTCGATCGTGACCGACCCGCCCGTCACCTCGTAGTTGGGGTGGCCCATCAGGGCGTAGCTCAGGGTGCTCTTGCCCGAGCCGTTGGGGCCCATCAGGGCGTGGACTTCGCCCTGCTTGATGGTCAAATCGACCCCGCGGAGGATCTCCTTACCCTCGACGGCGACGCGCAGATTCTCGATCTTCAGGACCTTGCTCATCGACATTTAAACCCTGTTGACGTCGTCTTCAAATGGGACCCGGGCGAGCTTGCGGGGGAGGGGGGATTCGGGGACGATTCCCGGGATCGGCGGCTTCGCTTCAAAGTCGCACGACCGGTCGCCGTCGAGGCGGCACTGGGAGAGGGTCAGCCCCTTGCCCAGCACCTTCTCCAGCATCTTCCGCTCCAGGGCGCAGATCGCCCGGTCCAGTTCGGCCAGCTCGTAGTAAGGGCAGGAATGCTGGCGGAGGAACGCCGGCCGATCATCCCCCTCGCGGGCGACCTCGACCTCGATTCCTCGAACCTGCAAGAGCCCGCTGAGCTGGACCAGTCGGCCTTCCCAGGCTTCCCCTTTGACCTGGGCCCGATACATCTCGGCCAGGCGTTCGGTGATTCTCGTGAACAGTTGTCGGCGAAGCTTGCGGTCTTCGACCGACGTCATCATCTCTTCCCAGAGGACCACGGCCAGGTCGGCGTAGTTCTGCCCCAGCCGTTTATGAGCCGCGGCGCTGGCCCGGTAAGCGTGCTTGGGACGACCGCGGCCGTCCTGCCGCGATTCCCGCTCCACCAGCCCGGCGCCCAGCAACCGCGACAGCCGATTTCGCACGGCCGTCCCGGTCACCTTCATCTCCGCGGCCATCTCGCAGACCGTCAGAGGACCCCGGCGGCGGATCAGGTCCAGCAACACTCGATCCGACGATTCCGACATCGAATCCGCCCTCCGCCCGCCCCATCGATGATCCTCTAACAGACCCCTCCGGGTCGCGGAACCCTATTGTAGACGCCCCCTTCCGCTCCGTCCACTCGCCGGGAGCCTCGTTTTCGACTTTTACACAAAAAGAATTGCGAAAAATCGAGCGGCCTCGACATGCATCGAGAACGCTCGTACAGAGTCCCCCGACCCTCGAGGACGGCAGCCGTTCGGATTGCCTCAATTCGTAGGGGCGCCCCTCGTGGGCGCCCGAGCGCCGTGGACATCTGATGGCGGTCCGACATCCGATGGCGATCAGGGCGCCCACAAGGGACGCCCCTACGAATTGGCGCCCCCGATCGGTCGGCTCTAATCGACCAACGTCAGCACGATCGTCCGCAAGTCGATCACGTGACGCCCAGGGACGTCCGTCGCCCGGATGGTCAGCGTTCCCTGCCCCTTGCTGAGGTTGAGGACGCCCAGCTTTAGAGGCTTGAAGTCCTTGACGTACGATTCGCCGCTCCGCTTGACCCGATCGTGTTCCGCGCCGCGAAGCGGTGGGTCAAACGGCTCAACGACCTGGGCCTGGACGTGACGGTCGCCCAGGCTCAGGTCGAGCGTGGCGCCGACGTCCTCGGCCGAGGCCGTGTAGTAGACCTCGGCCTCGTAGCGGCCTTCGGTTGCGATCTCGACGTCCCAGGTGATCGAATCGTCCTTGCTCGTCCAGTTCGTGAAGTAGGAGCAATTCGGGGCCCCTGCGCTCCGCTTGATGTGACCGTGAGGCGCGCCGTCGCGCGCAGGCAGCCACGTGATGGGGAAGGCGGGATAACCCACCGTGAAGGGGCGGACGTCGTTCCTCAATCCGGTCAGCAACTCCTGCGACCAGCGAGCCACGGCCTCCTTGAACTGCGAGGCCACCTCCGGCCGGTCCCTGGTGACGTCGGTCGCCTGGCCGGGGTCCGCCGTCATGTCGTAGAGCCTCCCGGAAGCGTCGAGGCGGTATTGCTGGCTCCGCACGCTCACCTTGCCGTTCCAGTGGCTGAAGATCCGACGGTCGGGCCAACTCGCGTCCGCATCCCCCCGCAGGAGAGACGCGATGCTCTTCCCGTCCAGGGGCTTGGTCGAGACGATCGGGATCCCGGCCAGGTCGGCCAGCGTGGGGAGGAGGTCGATGGCGCCGGCGATCGCGCCGACCTTCGTGCCGGGTTTGACGTGGCCGGGCCATCGCAGCAAAAGCGGCGAGCGGACGCCCCCTTCGTCGGTCGAGCCCTTCCGTCCCCGCATCCCTCCGTTCCAACGCCAACCATTCGGGCCGTTGTCGCAGAAATAGAGGACGATCGTGTCGTCGGCCAGTTTCAGCTCGTCGAGCCGTTTGAGCACGCGGCCCACGTTCCAGTCGATGTTCTCGCACATCGCCAACGCGGCCCGGGTGTGTTCGAGGTCCTCGCGCTCGGTGCCCGTGTAACGCATCTTCAGGTCCGCGTCCTTGAACTTCTCGTAGAAGCGATCGGGGACCTGCATGGGCGAATGAGGCGTATTGAAGGGCAGGTAGCAGAAGAAATTGCGGCCGCGATTCGCCTCGATGAACGACAGGGCGTGGTCGGTCAGGTCGTCGCTGATGAATCCGCGGCCCTTCACGAGCCGACCGTTATGCTCGAGCGCGGGATCGAAGTACTCTCCCCAGTGCCCCGAGCAGAACCCGTAGAACTCGTCGAAGCCGCGAGCGTTGGGGTGATAGGGATACTGAGTCCCGTTGTGCCACTTGCCGAACGCCGCCACGGCGTAGCCCGCGGCCTTGAAGGCGTCGCCGATCGTCTTCTCATCGAGGTTGAGCCGTTCGCCGCCGCTCGTGACGTTCCACACGCCTCCTCGCGGGTGATACCGCCCTGTGAGAAACTCGGCCCGAGTCGGCGAGCAGACCGGACAGACGAAGAACCGCTCGAAAAGCGCCCCGTCACGCGCGAGCGAGTCGATGTTCGGCGTGCTGAGGTTGGTGTTGCCATTGACGCTCAGGTCCCCCCAGCCCTGGTCGTCGCTCAGGATGACCACCACGTTCGGCCTGGCCGCCGAAACGACCCCGGACGTGAACGAGGCCATCACCAGCGCGAGAAACGCCGTCGAGAAGAGGCGAGGTCGGAACATGGGTGGGTCCAACTCGATTGGGGATGGGGGGGGAGGCACCTCAACGCGAAATTAGTATGCGTCGGACGAGACGACTTCGCCACCGGCCCGCGTGCCGAGCGCCCAGTAGGTCCGAAGGTCGATGGTGCTCTTGATGAAGCGGACGCTGCCGTCGGCGAAGGCGAAGTTGGAGCCCCCCGAATGGTTGCTCGTCGAGTTGACGAACCCCGCGAGCCCCCACATATTCACCGATTCCGCCTGGCACGAGTTGAAGGCGTATTGCGGGCTGTTCGGCGGCGTGACCGTGTTGAAGAGCGACGTACCCAGGTAGCCGGCCATCCACGTGGCCCCGCTGAAACTGACACCCTTCGTCTTATCGGTCGTGCCCACGTTCGCCCGGGCGAACGTGGCGCAGGCCGAGAGCGCCTGCACGACTTGCGGTTGCAGAGTGCTCGCGTCGAGGGCGACCGCGCCGGCGACCTCGGGCACGGTCCCGAAGCTCGCGCGACGCATGTCGGCAACCATCGGTCCGACACCTCCAACCAGACGCTCGGAGTATGCGATGGTATTGGATGTGCCGTCGGTCACGCTCGCCACGCTGTAGGCGGGCACGCTGTGCAGGATCGGATCGTCGAAGCCGAAGATGCCCGACGGCTGCTGGATCGTCACGCTCTGCCCTGCGACCTTCACCGCCTGGACGGTCGACCCCGTGCTGCCCGCGTAGTTGCAGTTGAAGTCGATTCGGATGTCCGTCAGGGTCGTGGGCGAGATCCCGTCCGAGGGGCAGATGAACACGTTCAGAGGCGCGTAGAGGACCGTGGAATTGGTGTAGTAAGCCAGGTTCAGCGCCTGGGCCGGCGCGAAGCTGAAATTGACCGCGTTGTAGACGGTCGACTGCTCCAGGTGGCTGAGCACCTGCGCGTGCGCGCTCCACGGGTTGCCCCCGTAGTTGGCGCCCGGCGTGGTCTTCGCCCAGGACTGGGCGATGGGAAACGAGCCGATCGTGGACTGGTAATTGTGCAGTGCAAGCCCGAGTTGCTTCAGGTTGTTCACGCAGTGGATCCGGCGTGCGGCCTCGCGGGCCGCCTGCACGGCAGGCAGGAGCAGGGCGATCAACACCGAGATAATGGCGATGACCACCAGCAACTCAATGAGCGTGAATCCCCGAATGCGGTTACGTCGGGCGTAAGCCGGCCTCGACCGGTTGTCGCGATGCAGATTCGGCATGTCTGTCTCCATCGAATCCGGACGCCTCCGCTGGCGCGGTCGGCGATCCCCGGCTATCGACTCAACATGCCTCTCGTCGACGAGTCGGCCTCATCCCAGGTGGGGCGAGGAGGAGGCGAGAGATCCCTCTCCATCGGGCCGACATTCTTTTCTGAGTTAGGTTCCCCCGTCAAGCCTAATTCATACTTATTCTATAGATTCAATATTATTTCCAGCGACTCAGCAGCATGGCGGAGCTGAGAATCACGGCGGTCGAAGAGAAAGACATCCGCAAATAATCCCATTTTGGAAACGACTTCGGGATCATCGGGAAGCCATCGATCGACACTGAATCCACGGAATGATCCGGCGACGTCCACCGAATAGCTCAGAAATACGACCTGTCGGCGATCAAAAATGACAATCGGGGACCATCGTTAAATAGACAGCGCTGGATTCCGGCTCTTTCTCAATTCGCTTATCACGGCAGCAACGGCGAGCGAGCAACGCGACGCTACTCGCTCAACACTGCCTCGCGACAGAGGCGCGCCCAATGCATGGCTGGTCGCTGAGGAAGAAAGGCCACGGATGGACACTGATGAACACCGATGGGAGGGATGTGTGAATAAGCAGGCCGAACATCCAAGGGAGGCTTTTCTCTCCATCTGCGTCCATCCGTGTTCATCTGTGGCCGCTGTCCTCCTGGTGTTGTGAGCTGCCCGGGTCCACTCTTGGCCGTCCCTGAAGTTTCCGGGGGGACTTCCATGACTCGATACTGCGTGGCCATGCGACGGGCGACGGGTGCACGGTCGCCCATGCCGGTTCATGGCCGCGCTTGCATGGCCGTGGCACACAGATCCATGTTCGTTCGGTGGCGTTGAGTGAGGAGCGTCAGGAATACTGTCGTTTCTCGCCGAACGAAGCCATCGAGGAGAATCGCCGTAAACACCATACCAACAATAACCTTAGACGCACCAAAGCGGCTTCGCGAATGCAGCGATCGAAGCCAAATCAAAGCCGCCGCGGGGAGATAAGGACGGGCGAGATCAAGCCCGGCGGTCGACGGCGTCGGCCGAGGGGGACGGTGGGCTGGGGATCTCGGGCGAGGGGGGCGGGACAGTCCAGGGCTTGGTGGAGGTCGCTCCCGGGTTCGTCGATGCGCCGGGGCGGCCGGCTTCGACGGCTCGGATGAGCACCTCGGCGACGATGTCCAGGCCCAGGCTTTCGGAGTCGAGCACCATGTCGTAGTTGTGGGGATCGGCCCCGTTGACGCGGTACATGGTCCGCTCGAAGGAGAGTCGGCGGGCGTCCAGATCCTTCGCTGCGCGGCGGGCGGTTCGGAGCGAGACGCCCATGCGTTCGCCCAGTCGGTAAGCCCGGACTTTCAACGGAGCGACGATCCGAACCGACAGGGTTGCCTCCCTCGGCAGCAGGAAGCCGGCGCCTCGGCCTACCAGGACGGATTGCCCTGCGCGGCCGATGGCTTCCAGGAGCTTCGCCAGGTGGTCCAGGTAGGCTTCCTGGGGCGCATAGTGCTCCTCGCGGAGGGGGAGGAGCCAGTCCTGGATGACGCTGGGGGCCAGTTCGTCGAAGGTTCGGACCTCGTCGACGGTCGTCTGCATCCGGTGGGCGATTGCTTCGACGATTTCCTCATCGAAAACCTTCCATCCCAGGCGGCGGCCGACCATCCGGGCGATCGCGCCGCCCCCCGCGCCGGCTTCTCGGCTGATGCAGACGTTCTGGAACCGGGCGGAGCCGGCGGCCGTCAGGGGGAAGGCGCGTTCGTCCTCCCGCCAGCCGAAGAGCCAGCGGACGACCGAGAGAGGCCATTCGCCGAAGCCGGACCATCCCCGATCCGGCGTCGGGGTTTCCGAGGTCGAAATCGAGAACGGATCGAACGAGCCCATGGTCCGTGCCTCCCGAGGGCCATAGCCCACCCTTTACACAGACACTCTAGGGAATCGACCGGCCGTTGAAAAGCCGCCCGCCGCCGGGGCGTCCGCCGTTGCAGTCCTTGGGCCGTCGCCTGTGCAAGATTTACAAGGGCGTCAGGCCGGTGGCGACCCTCGCGGAAAATTGTCGATTTTCGCTCAAGTTCCGGAGCGAAAGGGAGTTCGGCTCAAGCCTGGGGACCGCTCGCCGTCGTGGCGCGCGACTTGCTTTTGGGTGGAGCGTCCCTGGCGAAACGGGCCCGGCGAATGCGGACGACGGGCTCCGAACCCGACATAACGCCTCTGGATGAAGGATCGGCCCACGATGAAGGATCGGCGACACACCCTCATGTGGATGAAGGATTTGCTGGAGCACATGTCGCGCTGCCACGACCAGCTTCAGTGGGCCGGCGACGACGATCCGACCCGCGATTACCTGGCCGATTCGCTGCTCGGCGATCTGGTGGAATGCCAGCGGCTCTGCGAGCAATTGCGGGGAGCCGGCGGTCGCCAGGCCCGTCAAATGGCCCTCTCCTGAGCCTCCGCGACACGTCCGCCGCCGCCGTTCCAAGATGAACGGTGGCGGACGCGGGCCGATTCGGCTATCGTCTTTACCGTCCCGATACGGAGACGAAACCGGTCAGGCCGACGCGCGAGGTCCCCGCCGAACTATGCTCCCGCCACAAATACCCGCCATCCACTTCAACGTCGACAATCTCAAGGTTCTCGTCTATGACGATCGGAACCAGGCGGGACGGGCCGCAGCCGCAGCCGTCGCCCATGCCATAGTTCAGCGTCAAAAGGTCGCGGGACGTGCCAACGTGATTTTCGCGGCGGCCCCCAGTCAGGACGATTTCCTCGCCGACCTCATCGCCGCCAACGGCGTCGATTGGTCCCGCGTGTCCGGCTTCCACATGGACGAGTACCTCGGGCTGACGCCTGAGCACCCGGCCTCGTTCCGCCGTTACCTCCACGAACACCTCTTTGACCGGGTGGGCCTGAACGACGACAGCCTCCGGTTGATTCCCGGCGAGCGGACTGAACGCCCCTCGCAAGTCTGCCTCGAATACGAGGACCGGCTGCTGGGCGAGCCCACCGACGTCGTCTGCGCGGGGATCGGCGAAAACGGCCACCTGGCGTTCAACGACCCGCCGGTGGCCGACTTCCTCGACCCCCTGCTGGTGAAGGTCGTCCGTCTCGACCAGGCCTGCCGCGTGCAGCAGGTCAACGACGGCTGCTTCGAGAAGCTCGACGACGTCCCGACCCACGCCTTCACGCTGACGGTTCCCGCGCTGCTACGGGCCCCCGTCGTCTCGGTCGTCGCCGTCGGCCCGAGAAAGGCCGAGGCCGTCCAGGCGACCCTTCGCGGGCCGATCTCCGAGGCCTGCCCGGCGACCGCCCTCCGCCGCCACTCGGGCGCGACGCTGTACCTCGACCGCGACTCCGCCAAGTTCGTCCTCTGACCCTCCCCGACCGAATCGGAACCGGAACCATGAAGTTCGTCACCGTCGAGACCGGCCTCGGTCCGCGCGCCTTCGGCGTCCGGTCGGACGGCTACGTCGATCTCAACGCGACCGACCCGACGCTTCCCGCGAGCGTCAAGGCGATCCTCGCCCTCGGCCCCGAGGGCGTCACCCGCGCCGCCGCGGCGACCGCCTCCGGCGCGGCGGTCGCCGCGGCGTCGGTCAAGCTCCTACCGCCGATCCCCGACCCTCAGAAGGTCCTCTGCATCGGCCTGAACTACCGCGACCACGCCATCGAGAGCGGCGCGGAGATCCCCCCCGAGCCGGTCCTCTTCAGCAAGTATCCCAACACCCTCATCGCCCACGGCGACAGCATCGTGCTGCCTCGCGAGAGCAATGAGGTCGACTTCGAGGCCGAGTTGGTGATCGTCATCGGTCGCGGAGGCCGGCGCATCTCTCGCGAGAAGGCCATGGAGCACGTCGGCGGCTACATGCCGGGCCACGACGTCTCGGCCCGCGACTGGCAGATGAACAAGCCGGCGAAGCAGTGGACGGCCGGCAAGACCTTCGACACCTTCGCCCCCACCGGCCCAGCACTGACCACCGCAGACGAGATCCCCAACCCCCAGGGCCTCGGCATCCGCCTGCGGCTCAACGGCCGGACGATGCAGGACTCGAGCACCTCGCAGTTCATCTTCAGCGTCGCCGAGATCGTCGCCTACCTGTCCAACATCATGACCCTCGCCCCCGGCGACCTCATCTTCACCGGCACCCCGCCGGGCGTCGGCATGGCGCGCAAGCCCCCCGTCTGGCTCAAGCCGGGCGATGAGGTCGAGGTCGAAATCGACGGCCTGGGCACCCTCAAGAACCCCGTCGTCGCCGATGACGTGTCGCACGGGTGATCGTTCGGGGAACGTGATCGAGACGAAGCCCTGACCCGAGCGCCGGAAAGCGTCGGGTCAGGGCTTCTCGATTTCAACGATCAACCGACCGTTCGACGACGGACAGCCCCGCCCAGAACGATCGAGCCCAGGCCGAGCATCAGGATCGAGGAGGGCTCGGGAACCGCGGCGGACGAGATGTTGTAGCCGATGAGGCTCAACGCCCGCAGGTCGTTCTCGCCGACCTTCGTGATCTGCCCGAAGGCGAGGGTCGGGTCCATGATGCCGATGTTCAGGCCCGTGATGTCGTCGGCCTTCCAGTGGCTGGCCTGATTGCCGTCGCCGGTGTAAGCGCCCGTCGACATCCTCCACTCGTTGGCGATCGTGTCCGTGATCGCGTCGCCTCCCGAGTTCAGATAGCGTGCGAACGACGTGAATTCAGAGGTTGTGGAAGGGTCGCGTCCAGCCACGTTGTTCTGGAATCGGTACAGATCCAGGGGGTTCAGGTAGATCGAGGCGGTCTGACCAAGCGCCCGGTAATAGTCGACGTCGTCCACGGCGGAGACGAAGCCAAGGGCGTGGCCGATCTCATGGGCGGCCACGGTCTCGAAATCCATCTTCCCGGCGTCGACACCGTCGCGGTTGTCGTAGTCGAAGGCGAACTGCGAGTTGAACGTGATGGATGCGTCCGAAGCTGCGTTGACCGTGAACCCCAGCGCTTTGGCGTTGGCCGTCGTCAGCGCGATAGCCCCCGTGAGGCTGAACCCCGTCGGGAGGATCGCGGCGAACTGGGCGGCGGTCGGCAATGAGGCGACGATGGCGTCCCCCGGATCTCCTCCCGCCACGGCATCGGCGACCATGGCGTTCCTGATCGTGTTGTAACTCGCCGCCACATAGCTCGACGCGGTCTGGCCGATAATCCCGCCGCCACCTAGATTCGCCAGGCTGGCTGAGATGTTGATCGTGATCGGGTCGCTGATCCTCGACACCCACTGCTGTGCGGCCCGCTGAAAGGCCGCCAACGCTGCGGAATTGGCGGCAAGCCCGGCGTCGGCGTTGATATTGATCTGGAACGATCCGAGATCGTGGGTACGCGTTCCAACGTCGATCAACTGGCCATCGGGGATGACGCTGATCGGGAGTTGAAGCACGATCTCGTCCGCCTTCAAAGGCGAAGCAAAGATCCAACAGCAGACAATCGTCGTCGCGCCTGCAACCGCGCGAAAAAAGGGCCGGCCTCGCTCAACCATGGAGTGTCTCTCGCCAAAAAAAGATGCGCAGCGTGGAGGAACGTCATCTCATCGACGCGTACAAGTAAGGACGCGATCAATTGAGGACAGACTCAAGTTCGAGGCCGCGTCGAATGGTTTTGAGAGGGGGAAACGAACGATCGCGGCGCGACCCGATTTAACAGTACGACTTTCTTATTTGCAAACGTCTTCTTCCAAATCATGAAACACCGAAGCACCCAACGATTCACCGTCGACCCCACTTCACACCCGCAAAATGAATTTTTGTTAACCACAGATCGACATCGAGTCCTTTCGTAGCATGACGAAGCGGGTCTGATGCTCTCGCCCAATTGAGCCTGCACCGATGGGCGGCCGGCCAGTCTCAGCGCCGGAGGCGTTCGCTGAGGGTGCGGGCCTCGGCGTCGTCGGGGGAGAGCCGGAGGACGGCCTCGACGGCCTGGAGGGCGTCGGCGGGGCGGCGGGCGGCTTCCAACGCCTGAGCCAGAGCGAGGTGGACCTCAGGGCGGGCCGGAAGCTTCTGGGAGGCGGAGCGGAGGTCGTCGACGGCCGGGCCGACGTGATGCAGGGCGAGATGGGCTCGGCCGCGGAGGTAGAGCGCCTCGGCGTCGCCAGGAGATGATTCGAGCGTCTGATCCAGCCGCGCGAGCGCCTGATCGGCCTCGTTGCGGGCCAGTTGGACGATGGCGATCCGGCGGTTGGCCTCGGCGAGAAAGGGATCAGCCTCCAGGGCGCGGAAGCAGGCGGCCAGCGCGTCGTCGACCCTGCCGACGGTCTCCAGCACCTGGGCGAGAGCAAGATGAGCGGAGGCGTCGTGAGGCTCGATCTCGACGGCCGTCTCCAGCCGCTTGAGCGCCGAATCGTAACGCCCCCGGATCGCGTCGATCCGAGCCAGGCCGATCAGTGCGGCGGCGTAATCCGGATCCAGCTCCAGCGCCTTGCGGAAGCAGATCTCGGCCTCGTCCGGCCTCCCCTGGAGCAGCAGGACCGATCCCATCCGCTGGTGGCCTTCGGGAGAGGCCGGCGCCACGACGACCAGTTGGGAGAGCGTCGTCTCGGCCGTGGCGAGGTCGCCTGCATCGACGGCGTGTTGGGCCTGCTCGCCGAGAACCCGAGCCTGAGCCGCTTTTTCCGGGCTGAGGGCGTCCCGGGCCGATCGGCGCGTCGACGACCAGTTGCACCCGGGAAGACCCGGGAGCATCCAGAAAAGAAGGCCAGTTAAGGCGATCAGGCCCCCTCGCCGTATCCGCACGATCCCCCTCCCTGGGGCGGTCAGATCGGTCCCCGTCCGGGCGCATCGACTCTCAGCGCCTCGGGCCGAATCCGACGAAGGCTACGCCCGATCGCCGAGGCGGTCAATGGCGATCGGCGGATCGGAGGGAGGGGTGCGGGGGAAAGTCGCGCGGACGACGAGACCTCGAACGCCGTCGGATTCCAGAGAGAGCCGGCCGTGCAACTGGGCGGACAGTTCCCGGCCGATGGCCAATCCCAGGCCATTCCCTTCAATCGAGGAATGCTCGTCGCGAGCCAGGCGGTAGAACGGTTCAAAGACGCGGTGGTGGTGTTCAGGAGGGACGCCCGGCCCGTCGTCGGTGATCGACAGACTCCAGAAATCCGCCTCAGCCCTTCCCTCGACGCGGATCCGGCCGTCCGGCGGGGTGAATTTCAACGCGTTGGAGGCCATCGCCGCGAAGATCTGCTGACACCGCGAGGCGTCCGTTACAACCAGGGCATCGCCTTCGACGGCCTCGGCCTCCCAGGCAATCCCCCTGACGCGGGCCGCTTCGGCGAACGTTCGGTCCACCTCCTGCACGAGCGCCCGGATCGAGAACGTCCCCAGGTTGGGGGATCGGGCGGAGCGGATGACCTCGGCGTATTCGAGATAGCTCCGCGACAGCCGAAGCATGCCGTCGCAGAGCGTCCGCATGGTAGCGACGTGTCCCTGCTGAGCCGGGGAAAAGCGCGCGGGGGACTCGCCCAGCAGCAGGTCGAACCCTGATCGCAACGAGGTCAGCGGACGACAGAACTCGTCGCTGAGGCTGCTGAGCAGATTGTGCAACTCTCGTCGGTCGAAACGCGCGGGGATACTGTCGGGACAGGCGTCGGAAGGCGCGTCCATATCTGTCTTGCTCGGCTCTGAAGATCCGCCCGGAACGAATTCCGCGACGACGCGGTCGGACGGGCGGCGATCGGCGTCGAAGAGCGACGGGTCAGGTCAAGAGACCACGATCTGGTTCGCCAGCAGAGGGTGGCCGTCGGTGAGGTCGAGCACGGCCTGCTGGGCGACCTGCTTGGCGTGATACGTCCTCGACCGCCCCTGGAGGAGGATCCGGTCGTCCGTGTAGTCCACCCGGAGGTCGCGGATGCGACCGTTGGAGACCCGGTTGACGTGGCCCTCGATGTACTGGGCCAACTCCTGATGCGTCCTGCCCGGCCCAGAATCGGTAAGGTGGTCGGCTCGCACATTGAGCATCGGCATGACGTTGCCCTCGTCCTTGGTGCCGTGATGCAAGCTGGAGCGGTCGCGTCCGGAGCAAGTACCTAACCAGGATCGGGGCGGTCGCCGGGCGTTGAAGGGGAATGCGCCGATGGACGGATCGCATTCAGGGACCGCGAAAGGCCGGTCGTCCTTCTCCAGCCAAGCGAGGGCCCCGCCGTCAGGCCTTCAAGGCCCCGGGCGGACCCGCCGAGGTCTCCTCGGGAATCCCCCGATCAACCTCGGCTCAACCGTAGCCTAACCAGATCCGCGGCGGGGGTCAACTAGTCGATCGGAGGGGGCTCGACGGGGCGTCGCAGGGGACGCGAGGGGGGGGCGACGGCCTGGCTGGGCGAGTCGAGCAATTCGTCGGTCTGAATGATCGACTCGGCGAGCTTCGCCATCGGCACCCGGCGATCCTGGCTCTGGCGCTGGAGGAGCCGGAAGGCCTCAGTCTCGCTGAGTTGCTTGCGAGTCATGAGGATCCCCTTGGCCCGCTCGATCAACTTGCGCTCGCGGAGCGTCATCTTGAGATGGTCGACGTCTTCCTGGAGCGTCTGGATCTCGCGGGCGCGGGCGACCGCCACCTCGACGGCCGCCTGGAGGCTGGGCGTCGTCATCGGCTTGAGGAGGTAGGAGATCACACCGTCCTCGACGGCCTGGTCGATGAGGTTCGGGTGGCCGTGGGCGGTGAGGATGATGACCGGCGTGCCGGGGTCCTCGGCGATCTGCCGGGCGGCGGCCAGACCGTCGATGCCGGGCATCTCGATGTCCATGAAAACCGCGTCGGGGGCGAGGCGGCGGCACATCTCAACGGCGCGCTGGCCGTCGTTGACCACCGCGACGACGTCGTAACCAAGCGACTCAAGCTGGTTCTGCAACCCGGCGGCGACCGCCTTCTCGTCGTCGGCGATCACGAATCGATATGGACGTGACATCGTCGTTGTTCCCCTCCACACCACACTGATGGATCTTGCGATCATCGCTCGGGAAGCCGGCTCCCAACGTTGGGGAAGGCGGCTTCCGCCGTCGCAACGGGGCGGATAGACTCGTCGCCGACGGACCTGCTCGCAACCGAATTGAAGAGATCGGCCATGGAACCTGAAGCCACCGAGGGAAGTCCCGAATCCCGCCCCCGACGCCGCACGACGGTTCTGGGATACGACGACCTCGCCGTCGGCGACGAGTGGGAGAGCGCCTCCCGAACAGTCACTCAGGCCGACGTTTCAACGTTCGCCGGCCTCTCTGGAGACTTCAACGCCCTCCACATGGATCATGCCTGGGCGACGGCGGAAGGCCCTTTCGGCAAACCCGTCGCCCACGGTCTGCTCGGTCTGGCCCTGGCTTCGGGCCTGGCCAGCACGGCGCCGCGGATGGACACGCTCGCCTTCCTCGCCGTTCTGGAGTGGAAATTCCTGCTCCCCATCGCGTTCGGCGACACTGTCCGGGTCGTCTCCACGGTCGAATCGATCGAGCCCCAGTCGCGGGGACGCCGGGCCGTTGTGACCTGGCGGCGTCGCCTGCTAAACCAGGAGGATCGCGTCGTCCAAGACGGTCGGACCCAGACCCTCGTCCGAAAGAAGACCGACGGCGGTGGAACGGTTTCGTCGAAACCCTGACGACTTGCAATCACTCTCGCCCGTCGATCGCCGACGCCGTCCACACCGCCGAATCTTTCGATTCCACCGAGTCGCAATCAAGCAAATTCAGGACCGAGCCAGGGGATTCCCGCAGATCATGGCGGTTACTCCCACTCGATCGTCCCCGGCGGCTTGCTCGTCACGTCGTAGACGACTCGGTTGACGCCCTTGACCGTGTTGATGATCCGCGTCGACGTTCGGGCCAGCACCTCGTGGGGGAGGCGGGACCAGTCGGCCGTCATGAAATCCTCGGTCTCGACGGCGCGGACGGCGACCACGTTCTCGTAGGTCCGAGCGTCGCCCATCACGCCGACCGATTGCACCGGCAGCAGCACGGCGAACGCCTGGGCCGTCTGGCGTTCCAGGCCGGCGGCCCGCAGCTCTTCGAGGAAGATGGCGTCGGCCTGACGGAGGACTTCGAGCCTCGGCGCGGTGACCTCTCCCAGGCAGCGGACGGCCAGTCCGGGGCCGGGGAAGGGGTGCCGCCAGACGAGATCGTCGGGGAGGCCGAGTTCCAGGCCAAGGCGGCGAACCTCGTCCTTGAACAGGTCGCGCAGGGGCTCGATCAGCTCGAAGCCCAGCTCGGCCGGCAGCCCGCCGACGTTGTGGTGGATCTTGATCGTCGCGGCCGGGCCGTCGGGCGCGCCGCCGCTCTCGATCACGTCGGGGTAGAGCGTCCCCTGGGCGAGGAAGTGCGCTCCGGGAATCGATCGAGCCTCTTCGCGGAAGACCTCGATGAACGTGTGGCCGATCCGCCGCCGCTTTTCCTGGGGGTCGGTCACGCCGGCGAGGGCCTTGAGGAACTGGTCGGCCGCGTCGACGACGCGCAGCTCGGCGTCGCTGTGGCCGCGGAAGACGTCTTCAACCTGGCTGCGCTCGCCGCCGCGGAGCAGCCCCGTGTCCACGAACACGCAGACGACCCGATCGCCGAGGGCCTTCGCCAGGAGCGCCGCGCAGACGGCCGAGTCGACGCCGCCGGAGAGCCCGCAAACGACCCGCTGGTCAGGGCCGACCTGCGAGCGAATCCGCTCAAGAGCCTGCTCGATGAACGCCTCCATCGTCCAGGCGCGGGGGTTGCCGCAGATCCGGTCGAGGAAGTTCCCCAGCATGAGCGCCCCGTAAGGCGTGTGGGAAACCTCCGGGTGGAACTGGAGCCCGTAAAACGGATAGCTCTTGTGCTTGGCCGCGGCGATCGGGCAGGTGGATGTGGCCGCCAGCGGGACGAAATCGCTTCCCGCGTCGAGAATCTGGTCGCCGTGGCTCATCCAGACGGTCGTATCGTGGGGCACGTCGTGGAAGAGCGGTTCGGCCGGGTCGACGACGTGGCAATCGGTCCGACCGTACTCACGGGCCGGCGGAGCGTCGACCTTACCCCCGAGCGCCTGCACGGCCAGTTGCATGCCGTAGCAGATGCCCAGCACGGGAATTCCCAGCTTGAACAGCTCCGGGTCGCACTGGGGAGCGCCGGCTTCGTAGACGCTGCTCGGTCCGCCCGAGAGGATCAGGGCCAGGGGGTTCAACTCGCGGACGCGTTCCGCCGTGATGTCGTGGCGGACGATCCGGGCGAAGGCGTGCCGCTCGCGGACCCGCCGCGCGATGAGCTGCACATATTGCGCTCCGAAGTCGAGCACCAACACCGGCCGCGACGAGAGATCGGTCGGATCCATTTGAGGCATGTCTTTCCGGCGACCAGGAAGCGTTGAGAATCCGGCTCGCGAGGCGTCGCAATGCCGGCTCGGCAAACCGTCAGTTTATCACGCCGAAGGGTGATCGAGAAACGGTTGCTCTCTGGTTTCGCCGTCGATGGATCCGTTCAATCAAGCTCGATCCCATCACCCACACCTACGCCTTCGGCCGTTCGCGGCTATCGTAATCGGGCTATCATCGACAATGGATCCTCGCCGCCTCCTCCTTGACAGCGCCAAAGGCGCGGGCACACCATGAACCTGGAGGGGGTGAATCCCCCAGGACGATCTCCGCGAAAGGCGGCGAACGATGGCGACGGCACCTGGCGACGCAAGACACGCGACTCCTCCAGCCCCCGTTGAAGCGGGCGCCCCGGCCATACCGCCGCATCGCTCCGAGTACGAGTTCAACGCGGCCGAGGACCTGATCATCCAGGACCTCGGCGCGAAGATGAGCTTCGTCGGCCTGTTCATGGTCGGGATCGGTCTCTGCTTCGCGGTTTCGGCGATCCAACGCTGGTCGCGGCTGCACGAGATTGAGATCGGGCTCATCTTCCTGAGCATGCTCTTCGCCGTGTTCGGCGTCTGGACCCACCGCGCCGGGAGCGACTTCCGCCGCGTCGCCGAGTCCCGCGGCCGCGACGTCACTCACCTGATGTCCGCCCTGGCGACTCTTTTGAGCTGCTACCGGCTAATCTATCTGATCTTCCTCGTCGGCCTCATCTTCGCCGTGATCCAGCTCGCCGCCACGAACCTGGGCGGCTGAGAATTCGGCGACCGCGATTGAACCTCCGGCCCTCCGCGAGCGGCTATTCCTCCGGTGTTGGAGGGCTCGACGTTGGCGAGGGACAAAGAGGCCGTTCGGCTTGAACTGCTAGCCCTACGATGCCGTCGCGGCGACGCGAGGGCGTTCGAGGAACTCGTCCGCGAGTGGGAAGGGCGGCTGTTCTATTACGTCCGTCGCCTGGTCGCCACCGAGGAGGACGCCTGGGACGTTCTCCAACAGACCTGGCTGCGGGTCTACAAGAGCGTCGGCTCGTTGCGGCAGCCTGAACGGCTGCCGGTCTGGCTCTATCAGGTCGCCCGATGCGCGGCGATCAGCCACCGCCGGGGCCGACTCCGCAACGAGGCCCACGAGGAATCGCTCGACGACCCGCCTGACCCGACGGCGGAAGACGACCTTGACCTGCTCGACCGATGCGAGCAGGTGCATGTCGGACTGGAGCGGCTCTCGCCGGCTCACCGCGAGATCCTCACGCTCTTCTTCCTGGAAGACCTCTCGCTGGAGCAAATCGCCGAGGTCCTCGAAATCCCGCCCGGCACAGCGAAGTCGCGGCTCCATTACGCCAAACGGGCGCTCCGCGAAATCCTCGAACGCGAGGAGGACCACCGATGACCCGCGACCCGAACGGAATGCGCGATCGGCTCCTGAAGGCGGAACGAATCACCCCTGACCTGAAGCGGCGTTACGACCTGGAGATCCAAGCGATGATCGAGAAGAAGCTGACAAAGTGGCAACGGTGGGGCTGGCTCGCCTCGGCGATCTTCGGTACGGCTTGCGCCGTCGTCTTCGGCGCGCTGGCTGTCGTCGGCCCGGGCGGCCTCCCCTGGGCGGGTCGACTCGGCCTCGCCGGCGGGGCGGTGTTCGGACTCGCCTGGGCCTGGCTGGGGCTGCGGGTCTTCCGCCGGGGCGTGCTCGACCTGAAGCTCGACACGGGCCTCGCCGCCGGGCTCTCCTGGTGCCTCCCCATCTTCCTGACGACCCTGTTCATGGTCGCCGCCCCCGACGACGTCCGCGGCCTGCGAATGATCCTCTGCGGCCTGGTCTTCCTCGTCGCCGGCGCCATGTTCCTCACCCGCCACGTCGTCGAGCAGTCTGAGCTGAAGACGCGCGAGAAGCTGCTGGAGATCGAGTATCGACTGGCTGAATTGACGGAGGTGGTGAAGGCCGACGCTGGCGGCCAGGGGGCGTGACCTGCTTTCGCGCGGAGCTGTCGACAAACGAAGAACGTACGCCCGAAACCCTGCAATCGCCGTCATCTCGCAGGGAAGAGTCCCTCATCGATCAGCGTTTCTCGAAGCTGCACGCGAAATGGATCATTGATTCTGAGGAGAAAGATGGTGGACCGACCGGCGGCCGTACGTCCAACCATCAGAGCGCCATCCCACTGAAAGTGTCTCGCCCAGAGTTGACGGCGTGGATTGAACAGAGGTGTGAGCTTTCTGAACTTGGGATCGAGCGTTGCGATATCCGTGCCCTTAAACGTGTTGCAGAAGAAGCAAACAGACTACACCTGAAGTTGAGCCTTGTCGATCCTCCGAAAGGCCCCCCATAATCGGGGTTCCGGCGCTCCTCAAACTGGCCGATTGGTGCCGGCTTCGCCTGGAGTCAGCTCAACACGGAGGCTCATCGTGCGACACGCCCCCTCCCGTCGAGTCTCCCCCCGCGCCTGCTGAAGACCGGCCCGCGGATCCCGCTCAGCCAGTTCTGGACGGCCCTTTCCCAAGCCGAACGCGAGCGGACGCTCTTGACGCTCAGCCGCGTCGTCGCCAAGCAACTGCCCCGGCCTCCCGTCGGAGAGGGGGGCGATCATGAGCGTACTTGAAGGGGCCGTCCGCGTCAGCGCGCTGCGATCGTCGAAGATCCTCGACGTCCACCTCGACCGCCTCGCCGTCGTCTACGTCCGCCAATCCGACCCCCAGCAGGTGCTCAATCACCGCGAATCCCGCGAGCGGCAGTACGCCCTCGCCGATCACGCCGCCGCCCTCGGGTGGCCGAGGGACCGTGTCCTGGTCATCGACGACGACCAGGGGATGAGCGGCCGGTCGGCCGACCGGCGGGGCGGATTCCAACGCCTCCTGGCCGAAGTTACCATGGAGCACGTCGGCCTGATCCTCGGCATCGAGATGAGCCGCATCGCCCGCAACAGCAGGGATTGGCACAACCTCCTGGAGATGTGCGCCATCTTCGGGACGATCCTCGCGGACGAAGACGGCGTCTACGACCCGCGGGACACCAACGACAGGCTCCTGCTCGGCCTGAAGGGGACCATCAGCGAATTCGAGCTGGTCACGATGCGGAATCGACTGGAACGAGGCCGGTTGAACAAGGCCCAACGCGGCGAGCTGTTCCACCGCGTGCCGACCGGCTACGTCAAGCTCTCCACGGAACGGGTCGAATTCGACCCCGACGAGCAGGTCCGCGAGGTCATCCGCCTGATCTTCGACAAATACGACGAGATCGGCACCGCCTGGGGCGTCTTCCACTACCTGATCCGCAACAACATCAAGATCGGGTTCCGCCCGTTCCACGGGCCCAATCGCGGCAACCTGGAGTGGCGACGCCCCGTGCTGCTGACCGTCTTCCAGATCCTGCGACATCCGATCTACGCCGGGGCCTACGCCTATGGGCGTCGGCCTCACAAGCACGTCCGGACGGCCGACGGCGAGCGTACCGGCGTCGGCCCGTGGGTCCCGATGGAGCAATGGAAGGTTCTGAAGCGCGACTGCTTGCCGGCCTACATCACCTGGGAACGCTACCTGGCGAATCAAGAATCCCTGCATCAGCACCGATCCGGCCCGGGCTGCAAGGGGAGCCCCCGCGGCGGCTCCGCCCTGCTCGCCGGTCTGATCGTCTGCGGCAACTGCGGGCGCTGCCTCCAACCGTCCTATCGGACTCACGCTCGGGCCTATTACAGTTGTGTCCGACACCTCCACGAAGGGACGGAGCAGACGTGCTTCGGCCTCAAGGCCGCGGTGGTGGACGATCTCGTGGTGCAGCAGGTCCTTCACGCCCTGGAACCCGCCGCGCTGGAGTTGAGCTGCCGGGCGCTGGAGGATGTCCAGCAGGACCGCGCCCGACTGGACAAGCACTGGAAACAGCGGCTGGAGCGGGCCCGATACGAGGCCGTGGACGCCGAACGGCGCTACCGGGCCGTCGACCCGGAGAACCGCCTCGTGGCCCGGTCCTTGGAACAGCGGTGGGAGGAGACGTTGCGGGCCGAGCGCCAGGTCGGCGACGATTACGATCGGTTCCTTCGGGAACAGCCGCCGCAACTCTCGCGCGACGAGCGGGCCCTCATCGCGGCCCTCTCCTCCGACCTGCCCGCGCTCTGGCATGCGCCCGACACGACCGATCAGGACCGCAAGGAGATCGTCCGCCACCTGGTGGAAAGGGTCGTGGTCCAGGTGAAGAACGACAGCGAATATGTGGACGTCGCGATCCACTGGCAGGGCGGGCTTGTCAGCCGGCACGAGGTCGTGCGGCCGGTCAGGACCTACGAGCAGCTCCGCGACCTCGACAAGCTCATGGACCGAGTCGTCGCGTTGCGCCACGAGGGTCGCACGGCGGCGGAGATCGCCGTGTGCCTGAACCAGGAGGGTTTCGTTCCGCCGAAGCGTTGCGGCGAGTTCTATCCCGAACTCGTCCACGAACTGCTCGTGCGTCGCGGCCTGTCGAACGAGAAGAAGTACGCCGACCAACTCGGGTCGGACGAGTGGTGGCTGCCGAAGCTGGCCGAAGCGGTCCCGGTGTCCGCCGGGAAGCTCGCCGACTGGGCGCGCCGGGGATGGCTCCATTCCCGCAGAACTCCTGCGCAGCACCTGTGGATTCTCTGGGCCGACAAGCAGGAGTTGAAGCGGCTTCGCAAGCTCGCCGCCTCGTCACGCCGTGGGATGGTGGAATATCCGGCCGATCTCACCACCCCGAAGGAGCGCCACCGTGGGGGACATGGTTGATCGTGAAGCGTTCATCGCCATGCTGACGGAACGATACCCCGCCGTGGCCGCGGATATCGACGAGTGCGCCCGAGGGCTCCTCCATCTGGAGATGGGCATGCTCGCTCGTGCCGCCCAATCGGCCATCAGCGACGAAGACACGGCGTCCGTCAAGAAGCACTTCCGATTCATCGGCGAAGTCTACCGGCGAGCCACGCCGGAGATGAAGAACGCCGTCCACGTCTCGTACCTGGAGCGTCTGAGCTTCGACGGGAAGCACGGCAAGCGGATCAAAGCGAGGGAGATGCTCTCGCCCGAGCTGCGGGCAGGGTTGAGTGGCCTGGAGGCGTACAACGCGGAGCTGCTCGGACGCAGGGAGGGGACATCAATTCAACCTCCCTCGAAACCGGCCCGTCGCGGCAAACGCAAGAGGTAGCGTCGAAACTAATCCAGGATCAACGGCTCTTGAAAATGGAGGCACCGTGTCTGCGACTTCCAGTAGTAGCAACTGAGGCAGAGGTTCTCGGCGACCGTGGGGCCGCCGTGCTTTCGGGCGATGATGTGATCGACCCCAAAGGTGCCGTAGTCGAAATCCTCGGGCATGCGACAATACTCGCAACAACCGTCGGCACGTTCACGAACCCGTCGCGACAGAGTCGCTGTGATTCCGGTCACGATTTCGACCGTCGCTCGATCTTGACGCCGAGTGCAAGGCGGGCTTTCGACTTTAGGATCGACAGCAGGGTCGTGGCCTTCGCAAAGGCCACCATCTCTTCCCGCTCTGCGTCCGAAAGCGTTCCCTCCTGGTTGCGATCCGCTAGCTCTCGCATTCGGCTCTTGTCACGCTCGCTGACCTGAATGCCGAGAATCTGGCGGGCCCTCTCTTCGGGCATCCGCCCACTCTCGTCGTCGAAGAAACGAGCGAAGATCGACACCTCACTCTCAACGGTTCGCTGGGAAGCGGTCGCCATCGTGCTCAGCCTCCGCCGTAGGAGTTCTCCGTACAATTCCCAGTCTAGCACGGGAGATATCGCCCGTGCGGACGACCCCGATCAGGATTTCGCAATCGCCGCTAACTCGGCCGAACGGCGCGAGGCGGCGTCGACGGCGTCAATGAGGGCACCGCGCAAGGCCGCGCGTTCGAGGGTCTGGACGCCGGCGATCGTGGTACCGCCGGGGCTGGTGACCTGGTCCTTCAGGGCGCCGGGGTGGAGGCCGGTTTCGAGGACCATCTTGGCCGCGCCCAGGACGGTCTGGGCGGCGAGCGTCGTGGCGACGTCGCGCGGCAGGCCGGCGCGGACGCCGCCGTCGGAGAGGGCCTCGATGATCATGTAGACGAACGCGGGGCCGCTGCCGGAGAGGCCCGTCACGGCGTCGAGTTGCGACTCGGGCACCCGCACCGCCCGGCCGACCGAGTCCAGGAACCGCTGGACCGCGGCGGAGTCGGCCTCAGTCGCCTTCGGGCCCAGCGCGAAGGCCGAGGCGCCCTCGCCCAGCAGGGCAGGCGTGTTGGGCATGACTCGGATGATTCGCGTCGATTCTCCCAGGGCCTTCGCCATCGTCGCGATGGACACGCCCGCCGCGATCGACACGACCAGATGCCTTGGCGCGAGGCCCGGCGCGATCTCGGCCAGTACGGCCGCCATGCTCTGGGGCTTGACCGCCAGGACGACGACGTCGCTCCCCTCGACGACCGGGGCGTTCGAGGCGTGCGCAACGACCCCCGACTCCTTCGCCAGGGCGTCGCGGGTCGCGGCCTGGGGGTCGCTGGCGAGGATTCGGTCGGCCGTCGCCACCCCCGCGCGGATCATCCCGTTGACCAGGGCCGAGGCCATCCGGCCCGAGCCGATGAATCCCCATCGCAGTGCGTCATGGTCGGGTGTAGCGTCGGCGGTCGGCTTCATTTCGAGTCGCTCGGAAAGGCGGCGTGGATCAAACCGTGCAAGACGAGATCGGGAACGACGCGGGCGGCGGGCCCTTCGACGGCCTCGGCCAATTTCGAGGCGTCGCCGCCGGTCCAGACGACCAACGGCGGGCCTTCCATGTCGGGCTCCTGGCGTTCCAGCAGTTCGCGGACGGCCCCCACAGTCCCCCAGAAGACGCCCGCCTCCAGCGAGGGGTTCGTGGACCGCCCCCAGGGAGGAGCCGAAGCGTCGGGAGCCACCAGCGGAAGCTGCGCCGTGAAGTGGTGCAGAGCGCGAGCGCAAAGGCCCAGGCCCATGGCGATCACGCCCCCTTGCCAGACGCCGTCGGCGGTGACTCGCTCGATCGTAATTGCCGTTCCGCAGGAGACGACCAGGATCGGCTGGCCGGCTCCAAGCAATCGCAGGGCCCCCAGCACAGCCAGAGCGCGGTCGGAGCCGCCGGTGTCGGCGCCTTCGACATCCTTGGCGAGGGGGACCTCGGCGGCGGTTCGGAACCAGCGGACGTCGGCGGGCTTCGGCTCTCGGGTCGCCAGGAAGTCGGCCAGGGAGCGAGCCAGAGGGGGATTGACCGTCGAGACGACCCAGAGCGAGGGGCCAGACGCGCCGGCATGCCAGTCGTCGTAGACCTTTCCCCAGGCGTTCGGATCGTCGAGCGGCAGGGCGACTGTCTCGGCCGGGGCGCCGTGCTCGTCAAGGCGGGCCCACTTCAGCCGGGAGTTGCCGATGTCGGCGACGATCCGGAGCATGTCATTCGCTCGCGGCCGGGGACGGTTCGGGAGCCGGCGCCGACTCCAAAGGCCTGACGGGCCCCGATGGCGGGACCTTCACCCTGGCCTTTGCCTCGGCCTCCGCCGCGGCCAGGGCTTCAGCCTCGGCCTCGCGAGATTCCACCAGCTTCTGCTGGATCGTGCGGAGAAGCTGCGGCACGCCCTTGCCGGTCACGGCCGAGATCGAGAGGACCTCCTTGCCGATCTCGCGGGCGATCCGTTCGCGGGCTTCCTCAGCGCCGGTGAGGTCCATCTTGGTGACGACCACGACCTCGGGACGCTCGGCGAGAGCCTTGCTGTAGTGTTCCAGCTCGCCGCGGATCATCTCGTAGTTGCGGACCGGGTCCGAACCGTCGATGGGGATCGCCTCGATCAGGTGGACGAGCAGGCCGGTACGCTCGACGTGACGGAGGAACTCATGGCCCAGGCCGTGGCCGGCGTGGGCGCCCTCGATCAGGCCGGGGATGTCGGCCACGACGAAGGCGTTCTCCGAGTCCACCACCACAGTCCCGAGGTTCGGGTACTTGGTCGTGAACGGGTAGTCGGCGATCTCGGGATGGGCCCGCGAGATCCGTGAGAGCAAGGTCGACTTGCCGGCGTTGGGCAGCCCGACGAGGCCGACGTCGGCGATCACCTTCAATTCCAGGACGATCCAGCGCTCCTCGCCCGGGAAGCCAGGCTCGTGCTGCCGGGGGGCGCGGTTGGTGGCCGACTTGAAGAAGGTGTTGCCGTGCCCGCCGCGTCCGCCCTTGGCGACGACGACCTCGTCGCCGTCGTTCTTCAGGTCGCGAAGGACGTGGCCGCGGTCGCGATCGCGGATGATCGTCCCGGGGGGGACGGTGATGGTCATCGGCTCGCCCCGCTTGCCGAAGCAGTTGGAGCCCTGGCCGTGCTCGCCGCGCTCGGCCTTCCAGTGTCGCTGGTGCGACAGGTGGGCGAGATTCGTCAGCCCTTCGGCCGCGCGGATGATCACGTCGCCGCCGTCGCCGCCGTCGCCGCCGTTAGGGCCCCCCTTGGGGACGTACTTCTCGCGCCGGAAGCTGAGGCAGCCGTTGCCCCCGTCCCCTCCGCGAACGAAGATGGTTGCGCGATCCGCGAACATGATGCGGCGACTCGATTCGATGGAAAAACAGGATGCCGATCAAGCGAACGGAGAGCGGTGTCCCGCGTGGGACGCCCGCCCTCCTGTTGATTCAACGACCAAACGCCTCAGAGGGTTCGCACCCTTCCGGAGAAGACGGTCACTTTGCGGCAGCGGCAGCGGCTTCAGCAGCCGCGAACTCGGCGGCCGGGAGGACGTTGATCCGACGGCCGTTCCGGTCGAACTTGACCTTGCCTTCGATCAGCGAAAAAATCGTCCAGTCGCGACCGACGCCGACGTTGCGGCCGGGGGTCCAACGGGTGCCGCGCTGGCGGCAGATGATGCTGCCCGGCTGAGCCGTCTGGCCGCCGTACAGCTTGATTCCCAGCATCTGGGGATTCGAGTCGCGGCCGTTGCGGCTGGAACCCTGTCCTTTTTTGTGAGCCATCGCTCGACCTTCTCTGAGTCTGGATCCGTCGCGAATAGAGCCTTCGTCCGGTCCGGTCCATGCCGGGGACGGGCGAGGCGGGGCCGATCGAGGCGCAGCATGAAGGCCGCGCACGCCGGTTCCCCGCCGATCATGATACGATATCCGAACGGGCAAGAGCCCGACAAGCCCGGATCGCAAGTCAGAGGAGAGGAAAGGGGACGCGATTGAGCGACGCAACGAACAACAGGCGGCCGGCCGTGGTGCTGCTCAGCGGCGGCCTCGATTCGGCCACGGCACTGGCCGAGGCCGTGGCGGCGGGGTTCGCCCCGTACGCCCTGACGATCGCCTACGGCCAACGGCACGCCGTCGAGACAGCCGCGGCGCGACGGGTCGCCCAGGCGGCGGGGGTGATCCGGCACGTCGAGTTGACCATTGACCTGCGGGCCTTCGGCGGCAGCGCCCTGACGGCGGACGTCGAGGTCCCCAAGGACCGCGAGGAAGCCGAGATGGCCTCCGGGATCCCGATCACCTACGTCCCGGCCCGGAACACGGTCTTTCTCTCGCTGGCCCTGGCCTGGGCCGAGACCCTCGGCGCGTTCGACCTCTTCGTCGGGGTCAACTGCGTCGATTACTCAGGCTATCCCGACTGCCGCCCCGAGTTCCTCGAGGCGTTCGAGAACCTGGCGAACCTGGCCACCAAGGCGGGCGTGGAAGGGGCTGGACGGTTCGTCGTCCACGCCCCTCTCCTCAAGCTGACCAAGGACGAGATCATTCGCCGGGGGCTGGAGCTGGGCGTCGACTACGGCCTGACCCACTCCTGTTACGACCCGTCGCCCGAGGGGCTCTCCTGCGGGCGCTGCGACTCCTGCAGGCTGCGGCTGGCGGCCTTCGAACGGCTCGGAGTCGAGGACCCGGTCGCCTACGCCGGCTGACGCGAAGTCGGCCGGCGCAGGAGGGACGGGATCACCAGTAGACCCACTCATAAGGCGGGTTGGCGAGTTCGATCTCCTTCTCGGAGAGGTTGCGGTCGTCGCCGCGACGGATGAAGTCGAGTTTCAGCGTCTTGTACTTGGCCTTCGGGCCCTCGGGGGTCGAGACCTCCTTGTAGCCGTCGGAAAGGCCGCGGACGTAGATGCTGAAGCGATCCGCGGTGGCGTCCCACTGATCCCAAACGGCGACGCCGACGACGGCGTCGTCGACCCCCTGCTTGGTGCTGGCAGGAACGGTCCCCATGATGTCGACGGCCCCTCGGACGGGGATCGTCTGGTCCTCACGGGCCTGAATCACGGGGATCGCTTCGGGAATCACGGCGTCCTCGAACCGCTGCCCGCGCTCGTTCACCATGATGAACTGCGGGTAAAACGGCCGCGACGAGGAGGTGTGGTTCACGACCTTGTAGTACAGATAGTGGACGACCCGACGCCCCTTGCCGGGGACCTCGACCGTCTGGATCCGGAGCGGCTTGAAGGCGAAGTCCAGGACCCAGATCCCCTCACGATCCTTGGGGAGAGGGGTCGTGCTGATCGTGGTCCAGTTGTACGTGAGCCGGTCGTGCCGCCAGGGGATGGTGGGCAGGTCTCGGAGCGGCGGGGGAACGTCGGGCGTGGGCCGGACGTCGTCTTCCGGCTTCTTCAAATCAGCCTGAGCCCAGACGAGGCCGGGCGCGACCGTCGTCGAGAGGGCGATGGCGAGCGCGAACCGCCTTGTAAGCATCGACACGGGACGGTCTCCCTGGTTCTGCGTCCTGCGAGCGGGACGAGGGATCTTCTGAGAGTCGTTTTGAACGGATATCGGCGAGCGGGGGATGTGCGCGTCTTGCGATGTTGCGCGGAAAGCTATCCCGGATCGTCAAAGTCCGTCAAGTCGTCTTCAAGTTTAGCCGGTCTTTTCGCAAACTGGCCAACGCAGTTGTTGGTCGGCTGAGATTTTCCGGCAAGCCGGCCGCATCGTTCGGGTTGCAACGCCTGGGCGGGTTCATACAATGACGCGAAAGGCCCCGGGATGGGGCCGGAACGTCGCGACGAACCCGAGAAGGACTCCGCCGCCTATGCCTACGCGTGGGATTCGCACGATCGCCGCCGCGACGTTGCTCGGCCTGGTGGCCGGCGGCGCCGAGGTCCTGGGCGACGGCTTTGAGACGATCATCCTCAAAGACGGCCAGCGCGTCGTCGGCGACGTCGTGGCCGAGAAGCCTGAGGCCCTGTACGTCGACCTGGGGTACGACCTGCTGAAGATCCCCCGCGAGTCGATCGCCAAACGGGCGAAGGGCGAGGAAGCCGCCGGCGCGGTCGTCGCAACCCCTGGCGGAACGGTCGCCGATCCTTCGGGCTTCTTCTCGACGGGCCTCCTGCGGCCGGCTCCGGTGAAGGAGCTGGTGGCGAAGTTCGGCGAGGCCGTGGTGTCGATCGAAACCCCCTCCGGCAAAGGCTCGGGGTTCCTGATCAACGATCAGGGGTACGCGATCACCAACGCCCACGTGATCGAAGGGGAGACCCGGATCTCGGCGATCCTCTACCAGAACGCCCCCGGCGGCGGCCTGGCCCGTCGCCGCATCGACGACGTGGAGATCGTCGCCGTCAATCCCTTCTTCGACCTGGCCCTGATCAAACTCCCCCTGCCGGCTGGTCTGAAACCCGGCCACGCGATCCTGGGTAATGGGGACGACGTGAACTCGGGCGACTCCGTCTTCGCCGTCGGCAACCCGCTGGGACTGGAGCGGACCGTCACCCAGGGGATCGTCAGCAACCGCAGCCGGAACCTTGAGGGCCAGCTTTACATCCAGACCGACACGGCGATCAACCCGGGGAACTCCGGCGGGCCGTTGTTCAACCAGCGGGGCGAGGTCATCGGCGTCACCAGCCGAGGGACCCGCGCCGATATGGCCGACAACCTGGGCTTCGCCATCCCGGTGGGCTACGTCAAGGACTTCGTCCGCCACCGCGAGGCGTTCGCCTTCGACAAAACGAACCCCAACAGCGGCTACCGCTACCTCGACCCCCCGCGACGGTCGCGGAGCGACAAGCCGGCGGGACTGGGCGGCTCGAAGAGCGACCCGGCGAAGGCCAGATGAACACAGCCGGAACGCCCCGGCCGCCCGCGGCAAGCTTCGGACAGTCGGGGTCAGTCATCGGCAAACGAAACAAGAAGGGTCGCCGGTCACCGCCGGCGGCCCGCCGGGTTGGAATCCCGGCGCGCAGTCGGTCGGTATAGGGTCATCGGCCCGGAGGCCGTGTGACGATCTCGTCCCCTCGGTCGGTGAACCGTGGCGTGTCAGCAGAATGGAGTGATGATCGATGCCTAAGGCCAAGGGGGCGATTCTTCGCCTGGCCCTCGTCGGGTGGCTCGGACTGACGGGCCTCGGAGCGTGCGCGAATCTCGCCGCCGCCGCGACCCCGCCGGAGCAGGTGCTCCCCGACTCGACCCTGTTCTTCCTCAAGATCAACGACGTCGCCAAGTTCCGGGAGGCCTTCCGCGGCACCTCCTACGGCCGGCTTTGGAACGACCCGGCTCTGGCCGACCTCCGCGCCGACCTGGCCGAGAAGATCAAGCCCACCAGCGACGCCATGAAGGACAGGGTGGGCGTCACCCTGGCCGAGCTGGCCGAGCTGCCCAAGGGCGCGGTGGCGATCGCCGGCATCGCCGGCGGCGACGACGCCAAGCCGTCGATCACCCTGGCCGTCATCGCCGACGCCGGCGCGAACGCGCCGAAGCTCGCCGAGGTGCTCACCCGCAGCACCAAGCAGGCGGAGCAGAGCGGGGCGAAAATCGCCATCGAGACCTTCAAGGGGAACCCGTTCCACGTCGTCACCCCGCCCCCCGACCCGGACAACGACGAGAAGACCCCGCCCCCGCCGCCGGTCGTCTGGACCTACTCCGGCCAGACCTTCTTCCTCGGCAGCGACGCCGCCGCGATCAAGGACCTGGTGACCAACGCCGGCGGCCGCGGTTCGTCCTCCCTTGGCGCCGGCGAAGCCTTCGTCAAGACCCAGAACAAGATCGGCGGTCAGGCCGCTCAGGCGGTGTGGTTCGCCGACGTCGTCAAGCTGATCAAGTATTTCGCCAAGGCCGGCTCTCGCGGCAACGACGCTCAGGCCCAGCAGCTCGCCTTCCAGGTTCAGGCCCTCGGCCTCGACGGCCTGAAGTCGATCGGCGGCTCCCTGAACCTCGGCCAGGGCAACTACAACAGCGTGACCAAGACGTTCTTCAACGCCCCCGCCGGCGGCGTTAAGGGCCTCTTGAAGATCTTCTCCTTCCCGCCCGTCGCCATCCGCCCCGAGCCCTGGGTGCCGGCCACCGTCGCCAGCTACCAGGCCCTCTCGTGGGATCTGGACAACGCCTACAAGGCCATCGAGGAACTGGTCAACCAGTTCCAGCCGGGCATGCTCAACGTCCTTGAGCAGCAGCTCGTCGGCCCCGACGGCGGCCAGCCGCTCTCCTTCCAGAAGGACCTGTTCGCCCCGCTCGGCCATCGGGTGACCATGATCAGCGACTTCAAGAAGCCGATCAAGGAAGACAGCCAGCGCGTGGTCATGTCCGTCGCCCTGAAGGACCCGAAGACCTTCCAGAAGACCCTCGACCGACTCATCGAGCTCTCCCACGCCTCGCCCAACAAGCGTGAGTTCCAGGGGGCGACGATCCTCGACTTCGAGCTCCCCGACATGCCCGCCCAGAACGGCGTGCAGCCGCAGCTCAAGGGCCCGGTCAGCGTGACCATCGCCAAGGACAGCCTCTTCGTCACCACCGACGCCGCCCTGCTGGAGCAGGTGCTCCGCCCCGGCATCGTCCCGCTCTCCGAAAGCCCCGAGTTCCAGACGGTCCTCAAGGAGCTTCCGGAGAAGGTCAGCGGCCTGACGTTCGTCCGCCCCGACGAACAGGCCCGCATCACCTACGACATGTTCAAGTCCGGCCGCTTCGAGCAGGCCATGAAGCAGGGGATGGCCGCCAGCCGCCCCAACCAGCCGGTCCCCGACATCCCGCAGCTCGTCGACCCGACCAAGCTCCCCGACTTCGAGATCTTCGCCAAGTACCTCACCCTCGGCGGCAGCTACAGCGTCATGGACGACGACGGCCTCGTCCAGACCGGCTTCAGCCTCCGCAAGGCCACGCCCTGACGAGCGACTGAAAGCCTCGGCATCAACCCCGAACGGCGAGCCGGACCTCCGGCTCGCCGTTCGCGTTTCAGAGGCCTTTCAAGGTCCTTAGCCGTTCCAGGTGTTCCGTGCGAAACGGGACCGCGGCTCCCGGCGGGGGAGGATCGGGGACGAGCAAGCGGGCGACGGCCGCCGCCAGTTCGTCCAACCCCTCGCCGGTCTGGGCGGAGACGACCACGAACGGGATCCGGTCCCCAAAGACCTCCGCCGGCTCCCAGGCGGCGGTGAGGTCGGCCTTGCTGGCGATGACGAGGACGGGGCCTTCCGGCGGCCGGCGGTCGGCCTCGCTCAGGGGACGCGATCGGTCGAGGACGAGCAGCGTCAGGTCGGCCCGCTCCCGCTCGCGGAGGGCCCGATCGACGCCCGCCCGTTCGACCGAATCCTCGGCCTCGCGGACGCCCGCCGTGTCGACCAGTTCGACGGGCCAGCCGTCGAAGGCGGTCCGAACGGTGACGGCGTCGCGGGTCGTCCCGGGCGTCGCCGCCACGATCGCCCGGTCGTAGCCCGCGAGGGCGTTCAGCAGACGGCTCTTGCCGGCGTTCGGCTTCCCCGCAATCACCACCCGCCAGCCCGAGACCAGCCGCCGGCCGAATCGAGCACGCTCGATCAGAGCCTCGATGCGTGGCAGGGCTTCCACCGGGTTCCCCTCAATCGCCGCCATCTCGCGGTCGAGCGCCCCCTGGGCCTGCTCCAGCAGGATCTCGGCCGTACGCAGGGTCGACGCCTTCGCCAGGTCTTCCCAGGCCACCGCTCGGTACGGGTCGGGTTCGATGTCGCGGACGAACTCGGATGGCTCGACGAGTCGGCATCCCCGTTCCTGGAGCGCCTCGACGACCATCGCGATCGCCGCCGATCCCCCGTGGCACTGGACCTCCACGCCCGGCGGATCCCCTTCCAGCACCACAACGACGACCTCGTCCCCCAACCCCGCGCCGAGGCGGCCGAACCGGGGGCGGTTCGGGGGCGTCGCGGTCAGGCCTTCGCCGCGCATGGGAAGGAACGCGCCGTCGACCGCCTCCAACGCCCCAGCCCCCCAGACGCGCACGACGGCCACTGCGCCTCGGCCGGGCGGGGTCAGAATGCAGACTCTCGAGTCGATCGTCGCCAAGCCGGCTTCCCCCTCCGCGCCGCGGGTTCATCGTGATAGAGTACCCCTTCGACCCGACGTCGAGGGCAGGAGCAAGGATCGCGCATGGGGTACTGGCTGTTCAAGTCCGAGCCGGAATCGTACTCGTTCGCCGACCTGGAGCGAGACGGGACGACGGGGTGGAACGGGGTCCGAAACTTCCAGGCCCGGAACTTCCTGCGCGACTCCATCAAGGTCGGCGACGGCGTGCTGTTCTACCACTCGAACGCCGACCCGGCGGCCGTCGCGGGGATCGCCGAGGTCGTCGAGGCCGGGCATCCCGACCCTTCGGCCTTCGACCCGAAGTCCGACTACCACGACCCCAAGAGCAAGCCCGACGCCCCGACCTGGTTCCAGGTGACGATCAAGCCCGTCCAGGCTGTCGCGCCGCCGATCCCGCTGGCGAAGCTCCGCGATGTGGCCGCCCTGGCGAACATGGAACTGCTCCGCAAGGGGAGCCGGCTCTCCGTCCAGCCCGTGACGGAGGCCGAGTGGAAGGCCGTCCTGGAACTGGCCGGGATCAAGCCGAAGAAGTCACGGAAAGGCTGAGCGAGTCATGTCCAAACTGGAGCACTTCGCGATCTACGCGGCCGACCTGGAAACCCTCAAGGACTTTTACGTCCAGCATCTGGGTCTGAAGATCGCCCGAGTGGGCGGCGGCAACCCGCCCGGCGGCTACTTCCTCGCCGACGACCACGGCGGCGCGATCGAGATCATCGCCCGCCCCGCCGGCCAATCCAACGCCAACCAGCGCTGGGTCTGCCATCTGGCCTTCTGGGTCGACGACGTCTTCGCCAAGAAGGCCGAGTTGGAGAAGCTCGGCATCGTCTTCGAGGCCGACACCACGGCCGACGACGCCGAGATCAAAACCTGCTTCTTCGACGATCTCGAAGGCAACCGCTGCCAACTCGTCTGGCGTAGCAAGCCGCTGGTGGGTTGAACGCGCCGTCAGTCCCCGTAGAAATCGCGGTCCGACACGCCGTCCGCTTCCGTCAAACGAAACCTCCGGCGGCACTGCCGGACGTAAACGCGGGCAACCTCTTTCGAGGTCGTCGGCACCGGATAGGAGACCGTTCCTTCGGGGAACTTGCGGAAGAACAGCCAGTGCGATCCTTTGCCCCGGGATTCGTCGCACCCAACGTCGTACCGAGCCAGGATCGTACGAAGCTCTCTGGGCGTCAGCAGGCGTTCCATGACCCTCCCTCAGACGACCGCCAGCTCGTCGCGGTCCACGTACTCGCGGCCGAGGATCTCGCCGACATCCCCGTCGATCCTCTTGAGAGTCTCCGCCGAAACGTCCATCTCGGCCGTGGCAACGTCTCGCCCCCGGGCGTACATCTCGAAGTACCGCCCCTCGGCCGGCGAGAAGAAATTCGCGGGATTGTCCCACTCCCGCGATGCTTCGAATTGGAGAGTCGTGGCGTCCCAGAGCGTGGCCATCGCCTCGCGCTTCGTCTCGCCGACCCCAACGAGATCGGTCTCCAGGCAATGCGCGACCCAGCTTTCGTCCTCGCGATAGAAGACGATGCGAAGCGACAGCCTGAGAGGTCCACCCTGTCGCATGCGAGTACCTCCGAGAGTCCAATTCAGGCGACCTGAGAGTCTTCAAGGGATTCTACTCCCCGAACCGAGGACTGAGAAGCGGCGACGCCGACTGATGAATCTTCACACCGTCACCCCTTGATGACGCCGACCGGCCGGAGCCGGGCGACCTTCTTGGAGATGCCGGCCTTGTCCACGACGTCGACGACGAGGTCGACGTCCTTGTAGGCGGCCGGCTGTTCTTCGGCCAGGCCCTTGTGGCCTCGAGCTTTCGCGATGATGCCGATGGCGTCCAGTTCCCGGTCGATCCGGCGGCCCTCGGCGAGCTTGACGGCGGCGGTGCGGCTCATCAGCCGGCCCGCGCCGTGGCAGCTCGTGCCGAAGGAGTGGATCATGCTCCCGGGCTGGCCGGCGAGAACCCAGCTCGCCGTTCCCATGCTGCCGGGGATGATGACGGGCTGGCCGATCTCGGCGTAGGCTTCAGGGATCTCCGGGTGGCCGGGCGGGAAGGCGCGAGTCGCCCCCTTGCGGTGGACGCAGACCTCCTTCCGGACGCCCTCGCCGACGTCGTGCTCCTCGAACTTGGCGATGTTGTGGGCCACGTCGTACACCAGGTCCATCCCCAGCTTCTGCCACGACTTGCCGAAGACTTCGGCGAAGACCTCGCGGGCCTGGTGCGTGAGCAACTGGCGGTTGCACCAGGCGTAGTTGGCCGCCGCCCGCATCGCCCCCAGGTACGCCTGGCCCTCCGGGCTCCGTACCGGCGCGCAGGCGAGCTGCCAGTCTGGGAGCGTGAACCCGTACTTCTTCGGCGCGTCCTTGAACACGCCCAGGAAGTCGTCGCAGACCTGATACCCCAGCCCGCGCGATCCCGAGTGGATGAGCACCGTGATCTGCCCCTCGCGCAGGCCCATGACCTCGGCCGACTTCTCATCGAGCACGCGGTCGACGACCTGCACCTCCAGGAAGTGGTTGCCCGAGCCCAGCGTCCCGCACTGATCCGCCCCGCGCATGATGGCCCGGTCGCTGACGCGGCCCGGGTCGGCGTTGTCGAGCCGGCCGCCGGCCTCGGCGAACTGGATGTCGCGCTCGGTCCCCCAGCCCTGGTCGACGACGTACTGGACGCCTTGCTCCATCAGCTTGACGAGCTGCGGCTTGGTGAACACGAACGCCCCGCGCTGGCCGACGCCCGTGGGGATGTCCCGGAAGAGCTTCTCGACCAGCGGCCGGATGCGGTCCTTGGCGTCCGACCATTGCAGGTCGGTGCGCAGCAGGCGGACGCCGCAGTTGATGTCGTAGCCGACGCCGCCGGGGGAGATCACGCCCCCTTCCTCGGGGTCGGTCGCCGCCACGCCGCCGATGCAGAAGCCGTACCCCCAGTGGATGTCGGGCATCGCCAAACTGGCCTTCTGGATCCCCGGCAGCGTGGCGACGTTCGCCACCTGCTCAGGCCCCTGGTCGGCCTTGATGTGCCCGATCAGCGCGTCGTCGGCGAAGATCATCCCGTCGACCCGCATGTCCTCGCGGTAGTCCTTGGGGATCCGGAACTGGAACGGCGATACCTGCTCCAGCGGCCCCATGTATCCAGGCTTCGCCATCGTCGCACCTCTCCCATCCCATCCGTCGGATGAGACGCCAATGTTCAAACCTCGATTTCGTCAGGTCACGGACGCAGGCCGATCACCACGGGTTCGGGGAAATCAGGTCAAGTTCCAGCCAGGGCCTTCGCCAGCACCTCGCCCGTCGCCGTGCCCGATTTCGCGACCTCCTCGGGCGTCCCCTGGGCGACGATCCGGCCTCCTCCCTCGCCAGCGTCGGGGCCGAGGTCGACGATCCAGTCGGCGGCGGCCATGATCTCGGGGCTGTGCTCGACGACCAGCACGGAATGCCCCCGATCGACGAGGTTGGACAGCGAGTCGATCAGCCGGACCATGTCGGCGGGGTGGAGGCCGGCTGTCGGCTCGTCGAGGATGAACAGCGTGTGGGCGACGTTCCCCGCGCGGTTGAGCGCGGCCGTCGAGCCCCCCAGGAAGGCCGCCAGCTTGAGGCGCTGGGCCTCGCCGCCGGAGAGCGTCGCCGCCGGCTGGCCGAGGCGGAGGTAGTCCAGCCCCAGGTCGAGCAACGGCCGCAGCCTCGCCTGGATCTTGGGCCGGCTCCGGAAGAAGGCGAACGCCTCGCGGGCCGTCAGGTCGAGCACCTCGGCGATCGTCTTGCCGCGGTAGGTGATGTCGAGGATCTCCGGGCGATAACGCGTCCCCTTGCAGTCCGGGCAGCGGACCGTGACGGGCGGCAGGAACTGCATGTCGACCCGCCGGAAGCCCTCCCCCTTGCAGGCGGAACACCGGCCGCCGTCCACGTTGAAACTGAACATGGCCGGCCCGTAGTGCCGGAGCTTGGCCTCGTGGGTCGCGGCGAAAGTCCGGCGGATCTCGTCGAACGCCTTCAGGAACGTGACCGGGTTCGACCGTCCCGACCGCCCCGGCGACGAGGGGTCCAGCAAGACGACCTCGGCCAGGTCGCCCACACCTTCGAGGGCCTCGAACGGAAGCGTCGGCAGCGACTCACCCGTGAGCTGGTTCCGCAAGGCCGGGTAAAGCGTCCCCTCCACGAGAGACGACTTCCCGGCGCCGCTGACGCCCGTCACGACGCACAGCGTTCCCAGCGGGAAGGCGGCGTCGATCCCCTTCAGGTTCCTCCCCGAGGCGCCTCTGAGCGTCAGCACGCCTCGCGACGGCTTGCGTCGTGCCTTCGGCCTCTCGACGCGGCGGCGGCCGCTGAGGAAGTCCCCCGTGGCCGAGCCGGGAGCGTCGAGCAGGCCGGCGACCGTTCCGGCGTAGACGACACGCCCTCCGGCCTCGCCGGCGCCGGGGCCGAGGTCGACGACCATGTCGGCCGCTCGGATGACGTCGGCGTCGTGCTCGACGACGATCGGCGTGTTCCCCTCGTCGCGAAGCCGTTGGAGGGCCTCGACCATCCGGCCGACGTCGCGGGGGTGGAGGCCCGTCGTCGGCTCGTCGAAGACATAGAGCGTTCCGACGAGGCCCGTGCCGAGAGCCCGGACCATCGTCGCCCGTCTCAGCTCCCCACGCGACACGCCCCGCGCCGGGCGGTTGAGCGTGAGATGGGCCAGGCCGATCCGGTCGAGCGCCTCCAGCCGCCCGGCGATCCGCGCCCGCTGTCGGACCGCGTCGGCCGGCTCGTCAGGCGCCGCCCACGTCGCCAGGACCTCGCGGGCCTGGGCGATCGGCAGCGCGGAGAACTCGGCGATGTTCAGCCCTCCGATCCGGACCGCCAGCGCCTCGGGCCGCAGCCTTGCGCCGTGGCACGCGGGGCAGGGGAGAGAGAAAACGGCCTTCCCCCCTGGAGGGGGAAGGTGGCCCGAAGGGCCGGATGAGGGGGACGACCGGCGTCGGGCTTGCATCCCACGGCTCACTTTGGACCCCACGCCGATCTCCCCCTCATCTGACCGCTGCGCGGTCTGTCTTCCCCCTCCAGGGGGGAAGACTTCCTCCGCCCCCTCTTCGCCGACCCCCTCGCACCGCGGACAAGCCCCGAGAGAACTGGTCCAGCGGAAGAGGTTGGGCTGGGGTTCGATGTGGTCCGTCCCGCACCGGCTGCAGCGCCAGCCGCGGACGAACGTGCGGACGCCGACGTCGGCGAGGATCCGGCAGCGTCCCATTCCGCGTTGGAAGGCCGTCTCGATCGAGTCCAGCCGCCGGCGGAGGGCGTCGCGGCCCCGGATCAATCGGTCGACGATCACGTCGACCTGGGTCGGCGCGGGGAGGGCCAGCGGCTCGGTCGTCAGATCGATGATCCCCTCCGCGTGGCGGACGCGGGTGAGCCCCTGTTCCAGCAGCGTGCGGCCCAGGGCGGCGAGGTCGGTATCGGCGAGTACGTCGACCGGGAAGGCGATCTCGTATCGCGTCCCTTCGGGCAATTCGTCGACGGCGTCGGAGACGGTCCGGGGCGAGGCCGGGGTGACGCGATCGCCGCAGTTGCGACAGTAGACCTCGCCGCGACGGGCGTAGAACAGAGCGAGATGGTCGTGGGCCTCGGAGATCGTCCCCACCGTCGCCCGCGCCGAGGGTCGAGTCCGCGAGACGGGCGCCACGGCCGGCGGGATGCCCTCGATCCGATCGACGTCGGGCTTCTCCATCGGCTCCAGGAACTGCCGGGCGTAGGCCGAGAAGGTCTCGACATACCGCCGCTGCCCTTCCGCGTAGAGCGTGTCCAGCGCCAGCGAACTCTTCCCCGCGCCGACGACCCCTGTGACGACGATCAGCCTCCCCAGCGGCAGGTCGAGGTCGATCCCCTTCAGGTTGTGCGTCCGAGCCCCCCGAAGGCGGATGACGGCGTCTGTCCTGGGCATGCGGGCTCCGGAAGCGATAGGATGACCGAGTCTCAAGGCCGTCCTCCATTGTCCCCTGACGACGCCGCCTCGAAAACACCGTTGCGACGGACACGCGGCGGGAGGGACTGGGAGTTGCCCCGAAGGGCGGCGAGGGTTAGGATCCGCTCATTCGGGTCGTCGCTCCTCACATCGCACTTCGGAGGATCGTCATGAGGCCGCAATGTCGTCGTCGGGAGTTCCTGCGCCTGGCTGGTGCTGCTGCGGTGGCGCCGATGGTCGCTCCGAAGGTCTTGCGGGCCGCGCCGACGGCTCCTTGCTCGCCGGTGGGGATCGGCCGTTGCAAGACTTACGACCAGGCTCTCGTGCTCGGTGAACTGGAATCGCTGATGGACAAGATCGGCGGGCTCCGGCCGATCGTCGAGGGGAAGACCGTGGCGGTGAAGGTCAACCTGGTGGGGAACGTCCGCCAGGGCGAGTTCGGCAAGCCGGCGAACCGGTCGTACCAGGTCCACGCGTCGATGGTCGCGGCGACCGTCGCCCTGCTGGACCGCGCCGGGGCCAAGCGAATCCGGCTGCTGGAGAGCACCCACCAGACCACGCCGTTCGAGACCTACCTCCTGGGCGCCGGCTGGGACATCAACGCCCTAAGCGCCACCAAGACGCCGGTGGAGTTCGAGGACACCCGCAACATCGGCAAGGGGAAGGGCTACATCGAACTGAAGGTTCCCGGCGGCGGCTCGCTCTTCCCGGCCTATCACGTCAACCACTCTTACGTCGATTGCGACGTCTACGTCTCGCTCTGCAAGCTCAAGAACCACGCGACGGCCGGCGTCACGCTGGGGATGAAGAACAACTTCGGCGTCACGCCGATCGCGCTTTACGGCCAGCACGAGCAGAAGGAAGACAGCACCAACAGCCGCGCCATGTTCCACTCCGGCCAGGACCGCCCCGCCGACGGCCTGCCGCAAGAGCTGCACCCAGACTCGCCCCGACGCCCCTCGTACCGCGTGCCCCGGCACCTGGTCGACTCGGTCGGGATCCGGCCGATCGACCTGGTCATCATCGACGGCGTCGAGTCGTCCTCGGGCGGCGAGGGGCCGTGGGTCGGCGAGGGTCTGAAGCCCCAGGAGCCCGGCTTGCTGATGGTCGGCCGCAACCCGGTCTGCACCGACTCCGTGGCGACGACCGTCATGGGCTACGACCCAATGGCCGCCGCCGGCACCGGCCCGTTCCCCGGCGACAACCACCTCGCCATGGCCGCCGCCCTCGGCCTGGGGACCAACGACGTCAAGCAGATCGAGGTCGTCGGCCTCCCCATCAAGGAAGCCCTCCACCCCTACGGCTGGGAGCCCCGCCAGCGCTTCAGCTAAGGCTGACGCCCCCACACATTCGGCCGAATTGTCAAAGACCCACCCCGCCCCAGCGTCGTCCGCCTCAACCGGCCGTCGCCCTGGGGCGGGTTCGTTTACGCGGCGACGGAACGATGGTGATTGGCGTAACTGCCTGTTTAATCACCGCTTCGATCGTTGCGACGTTGGCTTCGTTCGTCGCGTTTTGCGAGGCAGACTTGTCTCGTCCCCTCTCCCGCCGGGAGAGGGTGGCCCGAAGGGCCGGGTGAGGGTCGTCGGACCTGTAGGCACAGCCTGGATTGATTGGTTGCGGAACCGTTACGCCCTTCGAAATCCGACGACCCTCACCCGCCGCTGCACGGCTGCCCTCTCCCGGCGGGAGAGGGGACGACCGCCGTCGGGTGCGCGACCGATCGGCGGACTCTTCAACCGCCGCCGATCCCCCCTCATCCGGCCGCTCT